>CAZJVO010000001.1:0-57575 GCA_964549815.1 uncultured Dehalococcoidales bacterium
TCCCGCTTTCACCCCAGAGAAGATTACCTTCCGAGTCTATATGCTGGGCATATACGGAATGAGTATTGGACCTGCTGCGGTCATCCCCTACCCTTGTAACAATTATGACTCCACCTTCACCATCACTAATTGCGCTAAAATATCCTATAGTATTAAAAACAGGATCGGGATAAGCAACTATGCAAAAATAATTTGTGGTATCGAAAATAGGATTGGGATTAATCAATAAACTGCTAGCCCAAAGTGAGTTTCCATCTTCATCTGTTTTAGATACATACAGAACACCCTCGGAGTAAATAATATAGATATAGCTGCCATCGTCACCGGCAATAGTTATAACAGCATCAGAATCGCATCTATCTTCAATTTCGGGTAAATCAAAACCGGGAGTACCACCTGTTATATCCCTTCCATCTTCCCCCCACAATAGATTGCCATCCGCATCTATATATTGTTCGTACTCATAATTCCCTGTTCTCCAGTACATATAGACACCGCCGTCACCATCGCTGACCAAAATCGGGGCATCAGGGGGTGGGGCGGATTCTGCCCCTACCGAGAAAGTCATAAAAGAAACCAGTGTCGTAAACGCAACCAGCAGGGACAAAGCCACCCCACCCAGCGCAGGCATCCTGCTCCAGAATCCATTTTTAACAGGAGCAGATTCCATACCGGCACGCTCTTTGATAATTGCCAGTGAACCTGACGGGGGAAGGGCTTCGCCGGCAGCCGCTTTCAAAGTAGCCCTCAGATTATTTTGTAAGGCGGTAAGCTCTTCCAGTTCTTTTTTACAGGCATCACAGCCATCGATATGAGCCTTTACGCTCTCACGCATCACCAGTGAAAGCTCGTCTTTTATATACTCATTTAAAAGTTCTTTTACATCTTTACAGTTCACAGCTCCCACCCCCTTCGAAATATAGCTGCTTTATCTGCTTGAGCGCATTATTGAGGCGTGATTTAACGGTGCCGATGGGAATACCGGTTGTTGCAGCCATCTCTTTATATGAAAGGTCATTGAAAAATCTCAATACGACAACCGTCCTGTGAGGTAAATCCAGTTCGTTCAAAGCGGACAGCAGCCTTTCGTATTCTTCCCGGGTTATGTTTATTTCTTCGGGATTGCTTGCATTTCCTGCCTCGAGACGGGTATTGCTATCCTCTAATCCCTCGATAGATATGGCGGCATTCTTCGAATTCCTGAACTTTTTATTGCACTGGTTAACGGTAATACGCTGCAACCACGTCGAGAATTGACTTTTTTTCGGATTATATGTCTTACGGTACTTCCACACGGATATAAAAACCTCTTGCATAACCTCACCGGCAATCTCTTTATCGCCTGTTAAAAGGAAAGCCGTCCGATAAACCGTTTTATCGAACTTCCTGAATATGTCATCGAAGGCGCCGGTATCCCCCGAACACATCTGTTGTATCACGCTTTCCAGATTATCCATAAGCCTTACACTAGCACTGCCTTTTAATAATAACCAATTATAGCTTAATCTATTCGACTGCAACTAATCGGTAGTGTTAAGCATTGTCAGTAATCCAAACGTCATTAGCAACCCAGTAAGGGCAATCGCAATTAAAGGGTAATAGTCTGCCTAATACTATGCAACAGCTTATCCAGCCGTCTTCTCCTCCTGCCACAGAAATATTATCCCCGACTCTGGCAACGACTTGTCCATCTTCATCGAGAATTTTGATTTCATCACCTTCCATGTCCAAGGAATATCCATTAGGCCAGATTATCAGATAACTATCATCAGAATATGTTGTTGAAAGGCGCAGATAGCCGCCTTCAAGTACCAATGTCCCTGTTGCGAGAGATTCCATTCCTGTTTCTCCCCTTGCTACAGGAAAATAAGGGGTATCAGATTCATCACTGTAGCTGCCAGAAATCATATAAAGCGATACAAGCACAATACCAATAAATGATATTGTACCGATAAAGGCCGCTATTAATTTTTTATTTCTCATATACTCCCCCCTAATAATATATAGTCATCGATGTATAAAAATGTTCATTAAGCATGATAAACTTCAAAAAATTCCTGGGCTACTCTTCGTCATCTCTATTGCTATAGGCTGGTTAAAGGGGTAAGATATAACTTGTTCCATCTTCAGGAAAGAAAGGTCTTCCATTAAATCATTCTAGAAGGAAATAGCATGTTTGGAGAATTGGTTCACATCGGTTTCGGTAACATACTGGCCATGAACAGGGTGATTGCCATCGCCTCGCCCAACTCCGCTCCTATAAAGCGCATCGTTCAGGAAGCCAGGAGCAAAGGGCAGCTTATAGATATGACAAGCGGCAGGCGTACCAAGGCCGTTATCTTCACTGACAGCGGGCATATTGTGCTGGCAGCCCTGGCCCCCGAGACCATCACTGGCAGGCTTCAGGTACTGCGTGGGGGAACAGTTATCAAACCGGAGCTGAGCGATGACAAAATTAAGCTCCAGTAACGAGATTTTGTTTAACCGGGTAAAGAAACCCCTGCTGCTGATTCTCTCCGGGCCTTCAGGAGCCGGTAAAGATGCCGTTCTAAAAAAGTTGAAAATGGTGCATTCCCCGCTGGCACATATTATAACGATGACCACGCGGCCAAAGCGGCCAAAGGAAAAAGATGGCATCGATTACAATTTCGTTACCCGAGAGCAGTTCCAGCAATTGATAGCCAGGGATGAGCTGCTGGAGTGGGCGAATGTTTACGGAAATTTCTATGGGGTTCCTAAACAGGCGGTCAGAGAGGCTCTCAGCGCAGGGAAAGACACCATCATCAAGATAGACGTACAGGGCGCTGCCACTATCAAGCGGATCGTGCCGCAGGCTGTCTTTATATTTCTGGCGCCGCTTACATTGCAGGAACTGATAGACAGGTTGACCATTCGAAACACGGAATCCGAAGAAAATCTGAAATTGCGGATTGCCACTGTTAAAGAAGAGATGAAGAAAATCGATATGTTCGACTACCTGGCAATCAACGAACACGGGAAGATGGACCGTGTTGTGGATGAGATTCGGGCTATAATTACCGCCGAGAAAATGCGAGTTATTCAGCGGGAATACAATTTATAAAAGAAATCCGAATAACCGGGGTGCTGGTAGAAGCCAGATAGCTATATAAAGGGAAGGCCATGTTGCTGCAATCGTCATAGTCTGTTAATACCCTTACCAATGATGAGAGGCATCTCCATAAATGAAACAGGCATATCATCCTGCGCTGCGGATTTGATGACGGAAGATAGACATAGTCCCACACTCGCAGCCTCTTGGAGACCTTTGCAGGGCAAAATCAGTATCCATGATAACGACCAGCAGGAGAAAAAGGAGAGGTCAGGCCTGCTTCAAAGCCACGCCTTCAAGGACATTGGCGACATCTTCGCATCTATCGGTAGCACTTTCCATGTGTTCATAAATCTCACGCCACTTGATGATATACTTGGTATCCTTGCTGTCATCGAACAACTCCCCTAAAGCTGCACGATAAACGGCATCAGCCTTATTCTCAAGGCGGTTAATTTCGACACAATGCTCCATCACTTGCTTCAGGTTAGAACGGTCTTTGAGACACTGCACCGCTTTTTCTACCTCTGCAGCAGCTTGAACAATAATTTCAGCCAGTTCGTTAGCTCTCTGCGTACTACTGTCAACTTTATATATATGGATGGATTCCGCGGTAGCATGGATAAAGTCGGTAACATCATCCATAACATGAGACAGCTGGGCAATATCTTCACGGTCCAAAGGGGTGACAAAAGTGCGATATAACATCGCTGCCACCTGGTGAGTCAGGAAGTCTCCTTCGTGCTCCAACTCGGTAATATAAGCCACCTTGATATCTATATTTCCCCAATTTTTTAATAAATCCTCTAAAGCCAGGGCGGCTTTTAACATATTGGCAGCACTCTGAATAAAAAGCTCAAAAAACTTACTTTCGCGAGGAAGAAATGAAATTTTCCCCAAATATTGTCCTCTTTCCCCAATATATTCGCATATGTTTAATTTCTTATGGTATGTCTTATGGATTAAACCGAATATACTGGATTTTTAAATTAATCATCGATATTTCTTCAGTATAGAGTTTATATAAATATGATTCTGATGTCAATAAAGATTTCGCAGTTTATAGTACAAATTAATATTACATCTGGCAACATTGAGATATGGTAAACCCGCTGATTGAGGAGTTCGATTCTCACATTTTAGCGGGTGAAAAAGCAGGGGGACATCCACAATTCTGCTCTGAGCAGCAAATATTACAATAATAAGAATTAGAGAGGCTCCTCCGGCTATTGACAGCCAGAGGGCAAGAGCATAGAATGCAACAATTGAAATAAGCGCTATGCGAATATAATAATACTCTGGGGTCGAGAGGAGAGTAAATTGTATATCATAATAGCTGGTGGTGGAATTATCGGCTCGCATATTGCCTCACTGCTGGTTCAAGAGGGGTATGAAGTTACCGTGGTTGAGCAATCCGAAACAGCATTAAAAAACCTGCAGAGCCAGCTGGATATCAAGACAATTATGGGCAACGCTGCCACTCCCAAAACTCTTAGAGAGGCCGAGATAGAACGTGCCGACCTGGTTCTGGCGGTAACCAATAGCGATGAAATCAATATGATAACCTGCTTTATGGCAAAAGAAATGGGCGCTGCAACCACTGCTGCCCGGATACGTAATATCGAATATTCAGGCTACTTTATTGCTCCTGCGAAATCCCCCACCTCCCCCCGCAAGATAGTCAGACCCAAAAACCTCGGCATCGATGTTATCATTAACCCGGAAGCAGAAGCCTCCAGAGAAATAATGGAAATCCTGTCGGGATTCTATTCGACACCTGTTGAAAATTTTGCTGGCGGGATTGTCCAGATAAGAGAATTCAAAATAGAGGGGGCCCCGCTGGCAGGGACAAGGCTCGGCGGATTGTCACTACCGGAACATAGCATGATAATCGCTGTCGTACATCAGGGTGAGATTATTCCCCCCAACAATAACTTTATACTGGATGAAGGAGACAGTCTGCATATAGCGGTTTCTGCCGAAAATATGGAAGAACTTGGCAAGTTGTTCATACAAACCAAACGCCCGACGAAAAGGGTGGTAATCTTCGGCGGCAGCCATGTTGGTATTTTAACTGCTTCCGGACTGCAAAAACGTGGGGTCAAGGTTAAAATAATAGAGGAAAGTGCAGCCAGGTGTCAGGAACTTGCCACGCAACTTGAAAATGTGGATATACTTCATGGCGAAGGGACCGACCGTGCCTTTATGGTAGAGCAGGGGGTAGCCTCGGCAGATGCCTTCGTAGCTACCTCCGATAATGATGAACTTAATATTCTGTCTACGTTGTTGGCAAAAACGCTGGGGGTTCGCCGTGTAATGGTGGTAATCAATAAACCCGGCTATACGCCGTTGGCTGAAGCTATAGGAATAGATGTAGCTGCCGTGCCCACGATACTGGCTGCCAACAAAATCATCCGCTTTGTGCTGCGGGGTGGAGTGATTTCTGCTGCACTTATAGAGGGGCAGCAACTGGAGGCGATTGAATTCGTTACCAGCGCTCAGTCTCCGGTAGTCAATAAGACTATTGCCGAAGCCGGCTTCCCTAAGGAATCGACAGTGGCGGCGATAGTCCGTAACGAGATGGCTTTCATTCCCCCGGGTGACAACCCCATACAACCGGGAGACCATGTAGTTATAGTAACCCCGGTAGAAGCAGTACACGCAATTGAAAAACTCTTTAAGTAAGCAATCAAATGAGAATTAATGCCGTCCTTCATTACCTTGGATTGATAATCACTATTATAGGGCTGACCATGCTGCTGCCCCTGTTGTGGAGCTTATGCCATGGTGAGTCTGCAGCAGCATCTGCTTTTATAATATCTATGGCGATCAGTATAGCCACTGGCCTGGTACTCTGGAGATTCATCCCACTAAAGGAGCGAAATCTCAGCCGCAGGGAAGCCGTATCGCTGGTTGCCTTCGGATGGATATGCATTTCTTTATTCGGTGCCCTGCCGTATACTATAAGCGGAGCGTTACCCAATTATCTGGATGCTTTTTTCGAATCGGCATCAGGGTTCACCACAACTGGAGCTACCGTTTTTACCAACATAGATGCTCAATATCAGGGCATCTTGATGTGGCGCTCGTTGACACAGTGGCTGGGCGGTATGGGTATCGTTATGCTTTTTGTAGCCCTGTTTCCGCTTTTGGGCATTGGTGCCTCGCGACTGGCAGAAGCCGAATGGACGGGAGGGCAGCAGGGAGAGCGCCTTACTTCTCGCATGCGAGATACTGCCAAAGCCCTGTGGCTTATTTATCTGGGAATGTCTGCTCTGGAGATGATACTCCTGCTGATTGCGGGGCTTCCCATTTTCGATGCACTGGTGGTAACCCTGAGCACCATCCCCACCGGAGGGTTTGCCGCATATAACCTGAGCATTACCGCATATAACAGCCTGGTTGTCGAAGGGATTGTGCTCTTCTTTATGGTCGCCTCAGGCGTCAACTTCGGATTGTATTATTACCTCTTGTGGAAACGACAGCCCGGGAAGCTCTTCAAAAATTCGGAATTTCGATTCTATCTGTTGTTGCTCTTCGGAGCCGCTGTTTTGATAAATGCAGACCTGGTCATAAACATGGGGATGTCTGTTGGCGACGCCATCAGGTATGGAACATTCCAGACCGCATCCGTAATGACCACCACCGGCTTTTGTACAGCAGACTTCAATACCTGGCCGCCCCTTTCGAAGGCGATTCTGCTCTTCCTGATGGTAACCGGGGCTTCAGCAGGTTCAACGAGCGGCGCATTGAAAGTTATCCGCATACTTGTTCTGGCTAAATATGCCTACAGACAAATCAAGCTGGTTTTCAATCCCCGGGCAGTTATCCCTTTGAAAATAGGCGGGAACGTAGTTTCGGAGAGTGTAGCTACCAAAACAGTAAGCATGGCTATTATCTATTTTTCCGTTGCGGTAACCGCCTTCCTGATAATGAGCGGGCTGGGGCTGGATACTGTCACAGCGTTATCTGCGGTTGTCTCTGCTATTGGCAACGTCGGCCCCGGATTAGGTGCGGTCGGCCCACTGGAAAACTTCGCCTCCGTTCCTGCACTTGGGAAGGGTGTGTTGATTTTTTGCATGATAGCTGGTCGTCTGGAGTTTTTTACAATGTTAATGTTGTTTATCCCTGCTTTCTGGAAATGGAAGTAGTTAGTCCTCCCGTCTGGAATCATTTTTAATTCTGCCTTCAATCCCATTCTGATGAGAGGGTTAAGAGCTTCCCCTCAGGCACCAGCCCGCGCAGGGTTATCTTCCAATTGCCTGGTGATATTCGTACGGCAACACCCCCAGGCCGTTCGGATGTCGTATAGACTTCACCGTGCCCAGTCCATATCGAATTGAAATCTCATTCATAGCTGGCAACCGAATTTCTCTCTATTTTTATCTGGGAAGGCATACAGGATTAAGAGAGTCTCGTAGAATGTCCGCGCCAATACCTGTAATGCCTCTCTGTCACTGGTCTTACTGAGCCTGATAATTCTACAGTCGTTGCTCATAAAGAGATATTAAGATAGGGTTGTTATTAAAATTAAGTAGCAATGAGGAATAATCGAAGAGGGAGATTGGTGCAATAGAATTATCGGAGATAAAATAGAGCGGAAAGGGCGGTGGAGTCCTATTGCAGCATCCCCAGGAAGATACCGGCAGCAACGGCAGTTCCGATGACTCCGGCTATATTGGGGCCCATCGCCTGCATTAAAAGGAAGTTCTTGGGATTGGCTTCTTGTCCCATCTTCTGCACTACGCGGGCAGACATGGGAACAGCCGAAACACCAGCAGCCCCTATCATGGGATTTATTTTTTCTTTTACGAAGAGGTTCATCAGTTTGGCTAAAAACACTCCGCCGGCAGTAGCTGTGGCAAAAGCAACGATTCCCAGGCAGAAAACGAGTAGACTTTCCACACGGAGGAAGTTCTCGGCGCTCATAAATGCCCCTACACACAGACCGAGACATATCGTTAGAATATTCATCATGGCGTTGGCGGCAGTATCTGCCAGCCTATCGGTCACTCCGCTTTCACGCAGGAGATTTCCCAGCATGAACATGCCGATAAGCGGCGCCGAATCGGGCACCAGTAGAATAATAATAATGGAGGCAATTACAGGGAAGATTATTTTCTCTTTTTTGGATACATCTCTTAACTGGGGCTTCATATAAATGGCGCGCTCCTTTTTGGTGGTACAGAGCTTAATAACAGGGGGTTGTATCATTGGCACCAGCGCCATATAGGTATATGCAGCTACAGCTGTAGACCCGATAAAAGGCGGAGCAAGCCTGTTGGTTAAATATATAGTGGTAGGACCGTCGGCCCCTCCGATGATACCGATGCAGGCGGCTTCATAGATACTGAAACCGCATAGCAGAGCTATAAAGAAAGCAAAATAGACGCCAAATTGTGCTCCTGCGCCCAGGAGGAGTGTTTTGGGGTTGGCGATGATAGGCCCGAAGTCGGTCATGGCTCCCAGCCCTAAGAATATAAAAATGGGAATAAACTCCGATTCAAGACCGGCAGAGAATAACTTTGCAAAAAAGCCTACCGGTTCACCTCCGGTTATGTAGTAATGGTAAAGCTGCCCATCGACGATGGTATCCATTAAACCGGCCATAGGCATATTTGAAATAATTACACCAAATCCGATGGGTACCAGAAGCAAAGGCTCCATTTTTCTGACAATGCCGAGATACAGAAGGACGGCACCGACAACAATCATGATTACGGCACCCCAGGTTATCCCAGCAAAGCCGGTTTCCAATACGTCAAAAAGCATTTACTTTATTCTACTCATAACGGTCGGAATCATCGATTGTCAATTCGAATTTGTCTTCCGGCACGCTCTCTGGTTTATTTTTATTATCATCGGTTTTAATCAATTTTTTAGCCCTGATTGGGAATTTTACATCGCCGGTTTTATTAAAAATCCAGCCGATCATCCACATACAAACGGCAAGAATTGTCAGTACGAAAAAGACAAGCGCAAAGCCCACCACCCCAACGGTAAATGCCTGTTCCCAATCAACCATGATTTGCCTGTTTCCTTTTCATATACTTATATACGAAGAAGGGGCGGTTAAGCATTTATTCTGCCACACCGCCCCTCATACTATTTGCTATATAAACATTGCCAATTAAAGGTCCATTACATCTGTGCTGCTATCGCCTGGCAAGGCGCCGACTGGTGTCGGCAGCTTAAGAGCTTCTTCATCCTCGGGTGGTATAGCATGCACTACGATATTTTCTTCTTCGAGGTCAACGCAAATAGTATCGCCGGCTTTAAAATTCCCACGTAGAATATCTTCGGATATTCTATCCTCTACCATCTCCTGTATTACCCGACGTAGCGGACGCGCACCATAGACCTCATCGTAGCCTTTTTTGCCGAGGAAATCCTTGACCTCATCTGAAACTCTCAGCTTTATGTCCTTTTCTGCCAGTTGTTTGGTTACAGTTGCCAGCATCAAGTCAACGATCTGCCGAATCTGTTCTCTGTTGAGAGGATGGAAGACGACGACAGAATCGATACGGTTCAAAAACTCCGGTTTGAAGGCTTTCTTAACTTCACCCAGTAATTTGTCTTTCATGCTTTCATAGGATTGCTGTTGAGTTTTAGCTTCATCGCTGCGCGAGGCAAAACCGATTCCATGCCCTTTGCGGATAAGTTCTGCCCCGATATTGCTGGTCATGATTATTATACTGTTACGGAAATCTACCCTCCTGCCCTTGGCATCGGTCAGATGTCCATCGTCGAATATCTGCAGCAGGATGTTGAATACATCAGGATGCGCTTTTTCAATCTCATCCAGCAGTATGCAGCAGTAGGATTTTCTTCTTACCGCTTCGGTAAGCTGTCCGCCTTCTTCGAAACCGACATATCCGGGAGGCGCTCCGACCAGTCTGGAAACGGCAAATTTCTCCATGAATTCAGACATATCGATACGTACCAGCGAATCCTCATTGCCGAACATAAACTCGGCCAGGGCTCTGGCCAGTTCGGTTTTGCCGACGCCTGTAGGGCCCAGAAAAATAAAGTTACCGATGGGATGGCGCGGGTCTTTCAACCCGGCTCTGGCGCGCCGAACAGCTTTCGATATGGTAGTAATCGCCTCTTCCTGTCCGACGATGCGCTTGTGCAGCTCCTCTTCCATGTGCAAAAGTCTCTCGGTTTCATCCTCGGCAATCTGCACTACGGGAATACCTGTCCACATCGCCACTACTTCAGCAATATTTTCAGGTGTGACCTGTGGTTTTTCCTGCTGTTGTTTTTCAGCCGTAAGCTCTTCCAGTTCTTTTATCCGGTCACCGGTTTCTATCTCGTGCTGCCGCATATCGGCAGCGGTATCGTACTGTTGAGCTTCCAGTGCTTCCTCTTTGCTCTTGCGGTAGTGCTCCTCCTCCTGCTTAAGCTGTTTCAGCTCTGCAGGTTTGGCATAATATTTAATCCTGACGCGCGATGCCGCTTCATCGATAAGATCGATGGCTTTATCCGGCAAAAAGCGGTCGGGTATATATCTTGATGCAAAAGTTACCGCCGATTTCAGAGCCTCATCCGTAATAATAAGCTGATGATGCTCCTCGTAGCGGCCTTTAACCCCACGCAAGATAGCAAGTGCTTCTTCAACCGAAGGCTCTTCCACCAGAATCGGCTGGAAGCGCCGCTCCAGCGCTGCATCTCGCTCGATATGTTTCCTGTAATCATCCAGTGTGGTAGCACCGATGCACTGCAATTCGCCCCTTGCCAGCGAAGGCTTGAGGATATTGGCGGCATCTACCGCTCCCTCGGCGGCTCCTGCCCCCATCATGGTATGGAATTCATCGATAAAGACAATACAGTTCCCGGCAGTCTTGATTTCCTCGATGACCTTTTTCAGCCTTTCTTCAAACTCACCGCGGTACTTGGTTCCGGCAACGACAGAAGCGATATCCAACGCCACTACTCTCTTATTTTCCAGCGACTCGGGGACATCCCCTTCCACGATGCGATGCGCCAGCCCCTCGACAATGGCGGTTTTCCCGACTCCGGGTTCACCGATAAGAGCCGGATTGTTTTTGGTGCGGCGGCTGAGAATCTGTATTAAGCGCTCAATTTCTTTTTCACGTCCGATAACCGGGTCGAGTTTGTCGGCACGAGCGGCTGCCGTCAGGTCATGGCTGACCTGGTCGAGCGTAGGGGTGCGGGTGGTGCTTGCAGGACGACTCAGGCGGCTCTTCGCTGCGCTCTGCTGAGTAGAGGCACGCATAACCTCGGCGCGTGCTTTCTCAAGCGTTACCCCGAAGCTATCCAGTACCTTGGCAGCCACGCCTTCGCCTTCACGCAAAAGCCCCAGCAGAAGATGTTCGGTACCTATATAGGTATGACCCATCTGGCGGGCTTCATCTATTGCCAGCTCAATTACTCTCTTGGCCTTGGTGGTAAGCCCGTTTGTGTTGATATTGGTTTTATCACCCGGGCCGATAATATACTCGACGGCCTGGGATATCTTTCCAAGATTGATACCCATATTTACCAGTACCTTGGCAGCTATACCATCTTCCTCTTTTACCAGCCCGAGAAGTATGTGCTCGGTACCTATATAATTATGGTTGAGACGCTGCGCTTCATCCTGGGCAAGGGTGAGAACCCTGCGAGCCCTTTCCGAGAATTTATCGAATCGGCTAGCCATTTTACACTCCTAACAAAGCTGTTTTTATGTGTCTTGAATATAACTTAATTATAGAGCAACAAAATCCACAGGTCAAAAAACAGCTTTCGCTACATCTATAATACTATGGGAAGGAAGCTATTTCAATGGTATTTGAAAATATTATGGGGATAAAAAGAAAAAGGCCTGTAAAACCCTTCCTGGCAGTGGCATATTTTCCACAAGGAGTTGCCTCCTCAGTATCGTCTGTGCTAGAGCGTTTCACGGCCGTGTTCGGGATGGGAACGGGTGGGACCACTCTGCCTGAACCACCAGGAAGGGATTTAATTCAAGCCCAGTTTCAGTAATATTAGCTTTTTAACCAGCGCTCATTTCGAGCGAGAACAGAGTTATTATATCAGGAAGATTTTTGGCTGTCAAATATTCGTGTAAGACGGTTACTGTAACATTTTTGCAGGTTTTGATTGAAAAGATAAGAGAGATTCCCTGATAATTTAGTTTGAAAATTAAAAAGGCAAAAGGGGGTCTCTCCCGGAAACCGGTTTAAACAATACCGCTACAGATTTCAACTCCAGTTGTAAGGCCGTCGGGTGTCCAATAAAAAGAAGTCAAGCATTACTGTTTACAGAGGGCAGGATAAGAAAACATGGTCAAACATAAAATATTCCACAGAGCGGTTTTAAAAATGGCTGAGACTACTCTCCAATGAGCGGTACGCGGCAGCCTCTCGATATTTCAGAGAGACATTATCTTCGCAGAAGTGAAAATCCTTATTTTAAGAAGAGGGCTACAGGATTTTATTTTTTCCCATCCTGTAGCCCTCTATTCTGCACTTATTATTTCACCTTTTGAAATTAGAACTATTATTTCTCCACTGTTCTGTGTTCCTTGTTGTGGAAAAGGCTGTATACCACTGGCACCACAATCAGGGTTAGTAGAGTTGAAGTGAAAAGCCCTCCAATAACAACCGTTGCCAATTCGGCAGCGATAATAGTCCCCTGGCTTAAGCCCAGTGCTAGCGGCAACAGTGCCAGCATAGTAGCCACTGCAGTCATGAGTATAGGTCGTAGTCGTGTACTGCCACCCTGGATGAGAGCTTCGTGGGTACTCATGCCCTTGCGCCGTAACTGGTCTACCAGGGCAATAAGAACAATGGCATTAGTGAGTACAATCCCTACCAGCATAAGCATACCCATCATGGCCGGAATTCCCAGAGAGCGCCCGGTGATAAATAAACCGAAAAGGGCACCAATAGCTGCTACCGGCAGGCTGAACATGATAATAAATGGGTTCAGGAAGGAGCGGAAGGTAATAGCCATTACAAAATAGGCAATGATTATTGCAATAATTATGGCTATTCCCATACTCTGGAAGCCTTCCGTCATTTGCTCGTAGATGCCACCGTATCTTATCTCTGTGCCGGCGGGTAGGGTTATTACACTATTGATTTTATCTTCTACCTCTTTATTAATTGACCCGACATCCTTGGCTGTTATAACTGCTGTTATCTGGGCGGCGGGTTTCTGGTCATACCGCATAATACGGCTAACCTCCGGGCTGAAGCTGATACTGGCAATTTCCCCCAGAGGTACAGTAGTGGTCGTTCCCAGCCTTAACTGGGCCAGTTGCTCTGCGCTGCTTATTTGTTCCAATGGAGAGGCTATGTAAACATCATAGGTTGCCCCATCGGAATGGAGTGTCCCGACGGTCGTACCCGCCATCAGGAGCGCCATTTCCATTTGAAGCTGGCTAACATCGAGTCCGTATTTCATAATGGCAGCAGCGTCAGGCACAATCTGAGGCTGGACCGTAACCGCCGTCGTATCGCTTTTAATATTGGTCAGCCCATCGATTTGTGAAAGTAGATTGGTGATATCCGTAGCTATTTTATCTACTGTTGACGTATCATCTCCGATAACGGTGAGTGTCAGGGAGTTGGAGCCTATACCGATGGCCTGTGCGCTTTCTTCGATTCCGGCATGCACCGTGATTTTCCCTGGTGCCGCTATCGGTTCAACCAGCTGGCGTAATTTTTCTGCCTGGGCCGAAAGATCGGCATCCGGGTCAAGGGTCACGATAATAGAGGCGCTATTTCCACTGCCCATTAATGTCTCGATGCCTCCAAAGGCGCTCGATGTTCCGATGCTTGAATAATATGCTACCCAATCGAGGTTGGCATCTATGGTCTGCTCGATTTCAGTCGTTTTCTGCATTAACAATTCCTCATCAGTGCCAGTGGGCATTTCTACATCTACCAGTATCATATTCATGCCGGTTGATGGTAAAAATGAAGTTCCGATATAGGGCAGCAAAGAAAAACTGCCTGCTACGAGTAATGCCGCAATGACCAGAGTGAGTGCTCGGTGAGACAGTGACCACTTCAGAACGGGTTTATAAGCACGCTGGTACCAGGAGTCCCCGGGCTCAGCTTTCTTTTCCTTCTCTTTCTCTTTCTTCCCCGGGCGGATAAAACTGGTCATTGCCGGTAATACCATCAGGGCAACCAGGAGGGAAGCAAGCATGGCGAAGGTTACTGTTAATGCGAAGGGGCGGAACAGTTCGCCGACAATGCCTCCCACAAAAGCCAGCGGGACGAAGACGATAACGGTAGCAATTGTCGCTGAGGTAATAGGAGTAGCCACCTCTGCGGAACCGTTAATAGCTGCTTCTTTGAAGCTTTCCCCCTGTTTCATATGACGGAAAATAACTTCCAGGATTACGATGGCATCATCCACAACCCGTCCTACAGCAATCGCCATAGCACTGAGGGTGAGCAGGTTGACTGTTAATCCCCAGAGACGCATAGCAAGAAAACCGATAAGGACACTTAACGGAATGGAGATAGCAGTAATAAGTGAGGCACGAAAAGCCATCAGGAATACAAAGATTACTATAATTGCCAGGATAGCACCTACAATTGCCTCTCGATAGAGTTCGGAAATAGATTGCTCTATATAATCGGACTGGTCCAGCACGATGGTTAGTTTCAAATTACTGCCGAGTTCATGGTTGATTTTATCCAGTTCGGCGGCTATGCTGTTGGCTACATCTACGGTATTGGCCGATGGGTCCTTGGTTACGCTTATAGCAATGCTCGGTTGCCCGTTGGTACGTGTGATGGCAGTACCGGATGCTGGACTGATAGTTACGCTGCCTATATCCTGCAGTGTTATCTGGGCTGCCGGAGATAGGCCTATCGGGGTATTCTCAAGTTCTGTTAGGGAGTCGTATTCACGGTTACTGAGCAAAGCGGCTATCTGGGTGAATGAAATTCCTGCCTGATTTAGTTTATCGATATCCAGTTGTACTATTGCCTGTTCCTCACCGCCGATCACTTCCACACTATACACGCCGTCAATGGCTTCCAACCGGGGCACTATCTGGGAACTGGCAACGTCCCTGAGTTCAACAGTGCTTATATCTCCACTCAAGCTGGCAAATACTACCGGCACGATATCCATGCTCATGGGCATAATCTCGGGCGTCATAGTCCCAGAAGGCAGGGATAAGCTAACTAAAGCCTGTGAAATTTTGTCCATAACATCATCCATATTGGTCCCGTATTCATACTGGGCAACCACAAGGGATATGCTGGAGAGTGATTGGGATGTAATTTCCTTTGTATTGGTAGCTTCGGCAATGACCTTTTCTATAAGTACTGTCACATCCTCTGCTACCTGCTCCGGGCCTGCCCCTGGATATACCGTAACAACAGTGCATAGTGGTATATCTATATTTGGTATAAGCTCAGTTTTAAGAGTTACGGTTCCCCAAATCGAGGCTATGGTTACCAGAGCTGCTACCAGAAACGTAATCCAACGCTTCTTCAAAGCTATTTTTGTTAAAATACTCACCGGCTAGTCTAATACCTCCTTTGAAATATGATGTATATGAGCCCTATTGTGTGTCAGGCTCTGTACTAATATCCTCTCCCTGTAATGAGGCAGCCTCAAGGACTGTTTCTATTGCTTCGCTAATAGTCTTAAGTTGGGATAGTTCCATTTTCCCCAGAAGGTCCCTCATGCGTGATTGCCCCTGTTCCCATAGTCTTGTCGCCAGCTCTCTCCCCTTATCGGTAAGGCTACAAACAACCGCTCTTCTATCCTCGGGGTCATTGCCTCTAACTATCAGGTCCTGGTGAATCAAGCGGTCTGTAATTCCCGTTGTAGTTGATAAACTTACACCAAGCGTAGAGGCTAAAGTACTTATACGGGCTGGTCCATCTGTAAATATAATAAGAATAATCTTAAGCTGGGGCATGGTAAGGTCGATATTGAGCCATTCTGTGGGTACGATAGGTCGTAGTGTATGGCACACTTTTCTTTCAAGTTCGAGGATGCGCTCAATAAGTTGTGCTCTTTGTATATTCAGATCCACCCTGCTCTCCCATAAGATACTAAGACTAAAACATATAATTATTGTAGTACTAAGTTTTTTATTATATCTACAGCTTGACGCATTGTCAAAAATATGGATGTGGCTGTTACAGTCTCAGAATTGCAGGTTTTAAGATAGAGAGACTCGTAATTATATTATGGTGCCTCTGTGCCTGTGATGATAGATTTTAAACATTTAGCTCATTACAATAATGTTATCGCAGCTTACCGCTACCCCATCATAAAAATCTATCGATAGCTTTATTTATTCTCTTTTCCTTTGCCTCGGAATGTATCGAAAATGAAGTCCTTTTTCCGGTGAGGCTTTTGCAGGGCTGCCAGAGCGGTGGGAAGAAATTTGATAAAGCTTATTATGAACAGGAGGGCGGCCATGACGGTAGCAAATGCGGAACCAGTGCCGAACCAGACGATGAAGGGCAATGAGATAAGCGCAATTGCCATGGAAAGTGCAACATTACGGGTGATACCAAGCGGAATAAGAATGAGGGCTATAAAGATTCCAAGTTGGAGCGGGTATCCATATGCAGGGAATAGCACCAGCAGGATGCCGACGGAGGTTGCCATCCCCTTGCCTCCGCTAAATTTTAGCCATGGCATCCAGTTATGCCCTATGACGGCCGCCAGTCCGGCAAGCAGAACGAAGGCATCGGCAGCATTTAATCCCCATCTGGCGATAGCAATGGCGGAAGCCCCTTTGGCGATGTCAATCGCCAGCACAATAAGCCCGGGTGCTATACCCACCTCGCGGAGGACGTTCATAAAACCGACGTTGCCTCCGCCAAGTTTGCGAATATCATGCCCGGTCAACAGGCGGGTAACAAGATAAGCCGTAGGAATACTGCCTAAAAGATAACCGGTGATAATAGCAAGAGCTTCACTCATCAGAACCTCCTCACCTGTTATCTGCCAAAAATGCTATCGTGGTACTTGCTATTTGTATACAGGAGTACACCAATCGATGTATTTATCTTTATTTCCCCTGATGACATCGAAGTATAACTTCTGTAATTTTACAGTGATTTCCCCAGGTTTGCCGGTGCCAATCCTGGTGTTTTCTATTTCAGCTACCGGTGTTAGATGTGCTGCAGTGCCCGTGAGGAAGCATTCATCGGCGTTGTAAAGTTCTACCAGCCCAATCTTCTTTTCTATGGTATCGATTCCCAGTTCATTTCTGGCAAGCGTCATAACCGTATCTCGTGTAATGCCCTTCAGAATGCTGTCCTTTGGCGTTGGAGTGTATAGCTTGCCATTCTTCACCAGAAAAATATTCTCTCCGCTTCCTTCGGAAACATTCCCCTCCTGCGAAAGCATAATACCTTCATCGTAGCCTCTTGTGACAGCTTCGGATTTTGTGAAGGCATTGTTTATATATAAGCCGGTTATTTTGGCACCTGCAGGTATAACGTTATCCGCCGGCCGCCTCCAGGATGAGATACAGCATCGGCAGGCATCGGCATCAATGTATCTGCCCCAGGGAATAGCAAAAACAAGGAAATCGTTATCCAGGTTGTGCAGGCGGACACCCATTGCCTCGGTGCTCTTATATGATAGGGGGCGAATGTAAATGTCCTCTTTAAACCCACTCTTCTGAATCATCTCCACGGTTATCTGGCACAGCTCATCGATAGAGTAAGGCAATTTCATCTGTAAAAGAGCGCTCCCCTCGGCCAAACGCTGGTAGTGTTCTTTCATACGGAAAATATAAATCTGTTCCTTCTCCTCGTTCCAGTTGCCCCTGATGCCCTCGAAGACGGCAGTGCCGTAATGCAGGGCATGGGTCATAATTCCGATTTTTGCTTCAGACAGAGGAACGAATTCTTTGCGTAAAAAAGCGTATGATGGCATATAACTCTCCTTGGTATTTATACAATTTTATAGCCAGAATTATAGTCCTATACAAGAGTTAAGGCAAATTGATAAGATGGCATTTCTTTATCCTACCAAACTTGATACCCCGACCGTGAGGTCGTGGGAAGTATATTATGCGGTTTGGTTGACAATATTTTGTTTTGGTGTCATTATTAATAATGAGCATATGCTCATAATGTTTAAGGGAGTCTAATTTGTCAAGGCCGTTTAAGTGTCGCAGGGTAGCATATATGCCTGGTGTAACCTATTTCAAACCGGCGGGCATCCCTCTGGGAGCCCTCGAGGAAGTCGTATTATCTCTTGAAGAAGTGGAGGCTTTGCGCCTTAAAGAGTTGGAGGGGCTGGAGCAGGAGCAGGGCGCCGAAAGAATGAATATCTCCCGCCCGACATTTCAAAGGATTCTGGCTTCGGCGAGGCAAAAAGTTGCCGATGCCATACTTAACGGCAAGGCAATACGCATTGAGGGTGGTAACTTCGAGATGGCTTTGAACCGGTTCAGGTGTCATGGAGGGCATGAATGGGATGCCGATAATGCTGTCGGCACTCCTGCGTTCTGCCCGCAGTGTAACGATACGGATGTTCAACCTGTTTATCCGAAGGGATTCGGTTGCGGTGGGAGGGGCTACAGACAGTGCCACCGAAGAAAATAGAAACGATTTACTATAAATAAACGGAATGTATCCTAAATAGAAATAATAAAAGGAGGTGCACTATGCCGGGATTTGATGGGACAGGCCCCCGTGGTATGGGGCCGATGACAGGAGGAGGAAGAGGTTTTTGTGTTGTACAGGGGGTGAGGCCTGTGGCGCGTCCGCTCGGTATGCGGCGCGGAGCCGGATACGGATATGCCAACAGGGTTGTTCCTGCAAGGGATGATGAAATCGATTCTTTGAAGGGCGAAATGCAATTGCTCAGGGATTCTCTTGGCAGGATAGAAGCGCAGATCGAAAAACTTGCCGGGAAATAAATTTTTGAATCTAAATTCGATAAAGGAGTAATTATGAAAATAGCTGTTTCAGCTACTGAACCAAAGCTGGAAGCCGGAGTAGATGAAAGATTCGGGCGTTGTAAGTATTTTGTTATTGTTGATACGGATACCATGGATTTTGAAACGGTAGATAATTCCGCTTCGCTAGCTTCCGGCGGCGCTGGAGTTGCAACGGCACAGATGATAGCAGGGAAAGGCGTTGCGGCCGTGCTTACCGGCAATTGCGGCCCCAATGCGTATCAGGTATTATCGCCTGCCGGTATCAAGGTCATCACCGGGGTTTTCGGAAGTGTTAAGGAAGCAGTCGAGTCTTATAAGGTGGGTAAATATGAAGAAGCCTCCCAGTCCAATGCCCCCGACCATTTTGGAAAGGGATAGTCTTTAGCAAATAACTGGTTAAGAGGTGGAATTATGCCGAGAGGAGACGTAATGGGGCCTTCGGGGAACTTATCGCAAAGAGGTGGGCGAATGCAGGGCAATCGCAGGGGAGCCGGAACCGGCGGAAACTGCGTCTGCCCCTCCTGCGGGACAAAGGTTCCCCATCAGCAGGGAACTCCCTGTTCCAATATGAGCTGCCCGAAATGCGGAACGAGGATGGTCAGGGAATAGAATGATAATATCCGTTGCCAGCGGAAAGGGAGGGACAGGGAAGACACTCATATCTACCAGCCTTGCCCTTTCCCTGAAAGATGAATTCGAAGTAACGCTTGCCGATTGTGATGTCGAAGAGCCGAATGACCATATTTTTCTCAATCCGCAGATTACGGCCAGCGAGCCGGTGTGTGTCCGTGTCCCCGTCATAGCGGAAAAAAAGTGCACTTTCTGCGGTTTGTGCGCCAGGGTATGCGCTTTCAATGCCATTGCTGTGCTCGGTAATCATATGCTGACTTTCCCACAGCTGTGCCATGGGTGCGGTGCCTGCAGTTACCTCTGCCCTGAAAAGGCCATAAGCGAAGAATCCAGGCAGATAGGGATTGTCGAACAGGGCAATTCCGGCGTGTTAAAGTTTGTACAGGGCACCCTTACAGTTGGGGAGGCAATGGCTCCCCCAGTTATCAGCAGGGTCAAAGAGCTGGCAGGGGAAAAGGGGATTGTTATCAGGGATGCCCCTCCGGGAGCTGCCTGCCCGGTAGTTGAAACAGTGAAAGGCAGCGATTTTTGCCTTCTTTTGACCGAGCCGACTCCGTTCGGTCTCAACGACCTTATCCTGGCGGTGGAAACAGTCAGGACACTGAATATACCCTTTGGTGTTGTTATCAACAGGGCAGGGAGCGGTGATGCCGGAGTAGAGGATTATTGCCGCAAAGAAAAAATTCCGGTTCTGCTTACAATTCCGCTGGATACGGAAATTGCTCGCTTGTATTCGCGCGGTATCGCTCTCGTCAAGGGGATACCGCAGTGGAAGAACGCATTTCTCCGGCTTTTTAACGATATCAGGGAGGTGACAGGTGCAGGAACTGGTAGTACTCAGCGGTAAGGGTGGAACGGGAAAAACCAGCATTGTCGGTTCGCTGGCAGCGCTGGCGAAGAGAAAGGTACTGGTAGATTGCGATATCGATGCGGCCGACCTGCATCTTATTCTTCTGCATCCTTTTATGAAGCAGAAAGAGGAGTTCTGGAGCGGGCAGGTAGCTTTTATCGACCCGTCGAAGTGCACATGTTGTGGATTATGCCAGAGACTTTGCCGCTTCGAAGCTATAAAAAATTTCGAGGTGGACACGGTATCCTGTGAAGGCTGTGGTTTTTGCTCGCATATATGCCCGCAGCAGGCAATCACCATGAAAGATAATATGGCGGGGTATATGTTCATTTCCGATACGAGGTACGGCCCGTTGGTGCATGCCCGTCTGGGGATTGCGCAGGAAAACTCCGGTAAGTTAGTCGCCAGAGTACGCCAGCAGGCAAAAAAGGTGGCTGCAGAAAAAGAGGCGGAATATATCATCTGTGACGGGCCTCCCGGTATCGGCTGTCCGGTTATTTCTTCCCTGTCCGGAGCCAATCTGGCATTACTGGTGGTCGAGCCGACTCTTTCGGGTATTCACGATATGCAGAGGGTGCTGGAGGTGTGCCGCCATTTCAATGTCCCGGCTGTCGTCTGCATCAATAAATACGATATCAACGAAGAAAATGCACGTAAAATAGAGAATTGTTGCCGGTCTCAGGATGTAGAAGTCGTAGCCAGAATCCCCTTCGATAACGTAGTAACCGATGCTATGATACAGGGCATTCCGGTAGTCGAACACTCCGAAGGTGCTGTTGCAGGGGAGATAAAATTGCTCTGGCAGCGGATTTCAGGTATTCTGAAAGCAGGTGAAGTTTCTTCTGAATAAAAATCTTTAAAAGGTTAACACTATGCAGAAATTGATAGATGAGTTTATGGGCATGAAACGGTTTGCTGTGGTGGGGGCATCCGATAATCCCGAAAAGTATGGCAACAGGATAGTGAAAAATCTTAAAGGCAGGGGTTATGAAGTCTATCCAGTCAATCCGCGGCTCAAGGAAGTCGATGGATTGACCTGCTATGCCAGCCTTGCCGATATCCCGGTTAAAGTCGACATCGTCGATTTTGTAGTGCCTCCGGTGGTAACCGAAGAGGTTCTGAAACAGTGCAGGGAACTGGGATTGAACCGCATCTGGCTGCAACCCGGTTCGGAAAGCCAATCGGCAATCGATTACTGCCAAGAGAATAATCTGTATGTTGTGTATAATGTATGTGTCATGATGAATTGATAAAATATTCAGCGTAAAATCGATAGTATATACAATAAAAATAAATTAAAGGAGTATGGTTTAATGAAATTTGCAATTCCGGTAGTAAACGGTGCCCTTTCGTCACATTTCGGTCAGACGACCGAGTTTTTAATCATCGAGGTAAATGATAGCAAGCAGATAGTCGGTAAAGAAACCATGGCCACAGCTTCACATGATTGTCACGGGACACCGGTATTGCTGGCTCAGCGGGGAGTTAACGTTGTATTAGCCGGCGGTATGGGAATGGGGCCGCGCATGGCTTTTAAAGATAATGGCATAGAAGTCGTGCTGGGTGTTACCGAGCCTGATCCCGAAACCGCGGTTATCAAGTATCTGCATCACAGGCTGGAGCGGGGTGAAAATGTCTGCGAACACGGCGATACGGTCTGCGAACATGGCGGGCACCACGATGAACACCATCATGATTGCAATTAACATTTATTAAAGAAAGGGCTATCGCTTGAGTTTTATCACTATCGTACTGCTCTTCCTTGTCGGCATTCTGGCTGGCGGCTTCGGCGGCTTGCTGGGGCTTGGCGGTGGAGCTATAATGCTGCCCATTGTGCGTTTTGGCTTTGGCTTTGAGCCATCGATTGCTGTAGGGACGACGCTGGTAGCCGTGATTTTTACTGCGGTTTCTGGTGCCTATCAGCACTGGAAACTGGGCAACGTTGATTGGAAATCAGTAAAATATATCGCTCCGGCAGGTGTTGCCGGGGTGATAGTGGGTTCTGTCTTATTTTATATCATCCGAGATTACACCGAGGTAATCGATTTGATACTCGGGGTAATTTTTGCCCCCATTGCTCTGAATATGATTTATGAGGGGTTGTTCAGAAGGGGCAAGATGAATTATACGGGCAACGAAATGGCAGGTAGTAACCTGCTCAAATCTGCAATTGGGGGAGGTGTGGGGGTTTTTACCGGGGTATCCGGTCTTGGAGGTGGGTTTATTCTGGTTCCTGCCTTTGTTTATTTGTTGCACTCTCCGGTCAGGATTGCCGTAGGGTCATCGATGGCTTCCTTCGTATGGTTTGCATTGGTGGGGGGCATAATAAAAATCGCACAAGGCCTGTGCGATATTCCGGCAGCCATTGCTATGGGAGTGGGGGCTATCGGGGGGGCTGTAATCGGGGCAAGGCTTGTCTCTCACATCAAGCCTTCTACTTTAAAATCGATATTCGGTTTTATCTTTTTATATATATCTTTGAAATATATCTTCAGCTATTTCGGAATATCTATTTAAGGAGTTCAGCGGCATGTCTGATAATTTGGATGACCTGGAAGAACTATTGTTGGGAGAGGAACGCAGAAATTATTCGGCAAAGGCTATTGACCATGCCATGAATCCGCGCAATCTTGGAGTAATGGAAAATGCGGATGTATATGCCACTATCACCGGACCCTGCGGAGATACTATAGAAATCTGGCTCAAAATCGACGACAACATCATTTCAAAAGCTACTTTTATGACTGACGGATGCGGAACAAGCATCGCTTCGGGTAGTATGGTCACCGAACTGGCAAAGGGTAGAGATATCAGGGAAGCAATGACAATCAGCCAGCAGGATATCCTGGATGCCCTCGACGGCTTGCCTGAAGAAAGCAATCATTGCGCTCTTCTGGCTTCGAATACACTGAAAGCAGCCGTCAGGGAATATATCGATATCAAGAAAGAACCCTGGAAAAGGGCTTACCGCAAGCAGCAATAATTCTTCCGAGTTATTCTAGTGGCCGTATGGGCAAATCCGGTCTATCCCGGTAATAGCACAGACTGCCGCACCCGTTATGCCGAAAAGCACCAGTTTTTTGCCGTTTTTGTTTACTCTGGCATTGATATCGTCGAACGAACCGTTGGCAATGGTGCTTCCCGTCGCCAATATTACATCGCACCAGTCTATTAATTCCCGCGTCTGCGTTTTTCCGTCCCAGATAATAACACCGGCTTTATTCTGTCCGATATTCTTGGGGTTCATATCGGTACAATGAACATTATCTGCTCCGAAAGCCTCTACAAGACTCTCCAGTATTGCCGGTTGCAAACCTATCATTCCTATTTTTACATCGCCGTACTTTTCCCTGATTTCATCAGCGATTATGCTGCCACATTTTGCCGGCTCTTCGTCGCGGCAGTGTTTTACTCCCGAAGCAATTCCCAGATGCGATGCGATAGCGTTCAGGGTGGCTACCATAATAGCTCGATTACTATTGGTATCCAGATTGAAAGACAATATGTCTTCTATGGTTCCTTCGAATTCTTTAGGGCTGTCGGTAAAGGCTTGTCCGAAGCCACCCCCGAACTGTGCCTGTATCATAACTTCTCTGCCTTCAAGAATGGCATAATCTTTCCTTTCAGTGTTACCGATAGCCTGCAAAGGGGATAAAGCTCCCACGGTAACTTTAACAGGCTGCCCCTCCGCCTTGTTTTCTTTTACCAGTTCTATCAGCTTGTTCCTGACGATTTGAATCGATGTTAATTCTGTCATAATTCTGATTTCCCTCTTTTCCTTGTTCTAATTTTTTGTGAGTCTTACTAATTATTTGCTTATGATATATCAACTTTATAAAAAATCCACCTTGGTAATATCAAAAAGTTATTCACTCTTAACGCTGAAACCGTATGATTCGAATATGTCTATTACCTCTGGGCTGATCAGAAAATCCAGGTAATCGCGGGCAGCTTCGGCGTTTTCAGATGCGCTGACTATAGCCGTCGGATAGGTTATCTTTGAATTTATTTCAGCGGGGGCAGAAGCCACGGTCATAACCTTATCTGATGTCAGCGCATCGGTTGAATATACGATACCAGCAACAATATTTCCTGTTTCGACGTAGGCTAATACTTCGCGTACCGTGCTCCCCAAAAGAAGTTTGTCTGCCATATCATCACTGATTTCGAGGAGTTCAAAAAGCATCTGGGCATACTCTCCTGCCGGAACAAAAGATGGGTCTCCGATTGCCACAAGTTTGATATTATCGTTTGTAAGGTCCGTAAAATCAGCAATGTTTTGGGGATTATCGGGGGCGACGATTAAAACCAGGTTGTTTGTAAGAAAATCCCGACGTGTTTCAGATAGAATCATCCCTTGCTGCTGGAGTGAGTCCATTTGCTTGACTCCTGGTGAAATGAAGATATCACAGATAGCTCCGTTCTCAATCTGCGTTTTTAATGTTCCCGCTGCAGCGTAATTTGCCTGTATGGTAACATTTGAATTCTGTTCCATATAAAGAGCGTTGATTTCATCAATAACATCTATCATGCCTGCTCCAGCGAATACTGTCAGCGTGACAGGTTTTTCCTTGCATCCTGGAAGAATGCCGAGGACAAGAGATAGGATTACCAGCGGAATAATTTTTAACAGCGCGTTTTTCAATTGTTATACCCCCGTTTCTTAATAATTACAAAATATATACGTGTCTACTAGTGGCTTTAAGTGGGGAAAAGGGAAGGGGGTATATAGTGGCAACTATATCGCGGCGACTATCGATACTTGAAATAAAAGCCGTTTCCATCTGCTCTCCTTTTCCAACGGGAAGCAACACCGTTTCCGGTAATGCCGTCTAGATATTCTATCTACCGGCTGTTCGCCATGGATTGCTCTTTAGGCAAAACAGCTCCGGAGAAGTCAAATATTTATTTTATAGCACATACGTTATAATGGTGTCAATATAACGTTTTTGATATTATATTCTTTTTATAAAGAAATATTAAAAGAGCCTTTTAAATATGTATTGCGTCTGAAGTTTATAAAAATTGAAATATTCAGATTATTCATTGTGATAGTATGAATATATCGCCTGTAGAAAAAAACGGGTATTCGGTATAGACTAATATATATCATAAATAAACTTCCCACGACCTTACGGTCGGGGTATTCGCGTCGGGGAGTATAAATAAATATAATTTATGAAGGGATAGCTGTGGAAATAAAAATCAGTACCTTAAGTGAAAACACAGCGCTTCACGGTTATATCGGAGAATACGGCCTGAGTCTTTTTATCGAGGCTGACGGCAAGCGCATCCTGTTCGATACCGGATTGAGTTTTTCCGCTTATCACAACGCCCAGCTAATGGGCATTGATTTAACTAAAGTCGATTGCATAGTTCTCAGCCATGGTCACCTCGACCATACGGGCGGACTCAGCGAAATGTTGCGCAGAATCGGTAAAGAAATAGGGGTTATTGCCCATCCCGATGTACTCGAACCGAGGTATACGCTGCGTGACGGGCAAACGCAGGAAAAATTCATCGGAATGCCCTGTTCAAAAGAGGAACTGGAGAACCGCGGCGCAATTTTTACACTGTCCAAAGAGCCCGTATATATAACTTCCAATATAATGACCACCGGGGAAATCCCCATGCTGACCGAGTACGAGAAAGTGGAAAGCAATCTCCATATTAAAGTCGGGGATGCTTTTCTACCTGATAAAATAGCCGATGATTTATCCCTCATCGTAAATGCAGATTTTGGGATGGTAGTATTTACCGGATGCGGTCACCGCGGGGTTATCAATATCGTCAGACATTCTCAGAAATTGGCGGGAAATAATAATATCTATGCCGTTATTGGCGGCATCCATCTCTTCAGAGCTTCGGAGGAGAGGGTTCAAAGGACGATTGCAGAACTCGGAACAATAGGGATAAAAAAGTTGGGAGTTTCCCATTGCACTGGTTTTAAAGCCTCGGCAAAAATCGCCGACGCATTCCCGAAAGAGTTTTTCTCGAATAACGCCGGAAACAGGTTCGTTCTTCCGTAGCGGTCATATACGATGGCACTTAACTCCCCCTTTGTAAGATTTATGAATCTGACTTTTGCTGTTTTCTCTCCAGGTTATTAAGCTTTTCCCCGCATTTTCCACAAAAGTTATTGCTTTTCGGGTTGGTAAACGAACAATTCTCGCAGATGATACTATCCCCTTTTTTCCCCTCACCATAATATAATTTGATGTGTGGCCAGGGGATTTCGATGTCCTCTTCGTCGAAGGCCTTCTTAAGCCTTTTTCTCAGCTCGCCCGTTACCTCCCATTGCATACTGGGTTGAACGTCCCCCAGTATCCTGATATCGATTCCAGAGTCCCCGAATTTTTGCACTCTCAATACCTGAGGGGGCGTCTTTATCAGCTTGGAAAAGTAGGGGTCTATTGCCATTTCTTTTCCCACCCGGTTGATTACAGAAAAAACCCTGTCCAGATCTTCTCCGTAGGCTACAGGTACATCCAGATTAACCCTTGACAAATCACGCGTGTAATTCGATGAGGTGGTAATGGCGCTGTTAGGTATGAAATGAACTATGCCATCCAGGTCGCGCAGTACCGTCCTTCGCAAATTAACTTCTTCTACTGCTCCGGAGATGCCGGCGATTTTTATGGTATCTCCAACGTTATACTGGTCCTCGAGTAAAATGAATATGCCTCCCAGAAAATCTTTTACAATCGTCTGTGCGCCAAGTGCCAGGGCTACGCCCACGATGCCGGCGCTGGCAAGCAGAGGGGTAATATCGATTGATAATTCGGCCAAAACGAGGAAGAAGGTAACTATACCGATAATTAAGGCGGTGCTCCAGATTACAATATCGGTTAGTGTCTTGGCTCGCTTGTCGAACCATGACCTGGAATGTCTTCCCTTGCCGCTGCTTTTAACATAGCTGCTGATTATGCGAGGAATAAACGCTTTTATTATGCGGTAAATAAAATAGCCGATGGCTATATATGCAAGTATAACAAGCCCATGCGACAGCAGCCATTGTTGTATATTTTCAATTGTGATATCAGAAAAAATATCCTCGCTGGAGGACACGATTCCCACAAACGATGCCATCATAACTGCGATGGATGCGTATATTATCGCTAATAGAATATGGTTGAAAATCCGGTTCCTCTTTGCATTTTTTTGCTCAGGCTTGAGTTTGGCTATTCTGTCTCTGTAGCTGTTCCTGCCAACAACGGTCAGTATGAATATGACAGCAGCCCCCGTAAGAAACCATATGCTGTTTACTGTAAACCAGTGCCACATTCCCTATTCCCCCCTGAAGAAATGTTATAGCGATTATAACATAAATTACAGCGGGTGTTTATAAAATAAGCACAGGGGCTAATACTGCGATAGACATCCGGAGGTATTACGATAGCCGAATTTGAGTTATGATGGCTGCAAATATTTCCGCGGAGCGCTTAATTTGCTCTTGAAACAAAAGCCCTGACTCGCTTTTCAAAAGTGCTTCTTTCAAGCATAACTTTGTGCTGGCAGCCGAGGCAGGTAATGCCGATGTCGGCTCCGATTCTGACCACCTGCCAGCGGTCGCTACCGCAGGGGTGTTTCTTTTTAAGCTGTACGATATCACCCGGATTTATTTCCATTACCATCATACGGCTTTCAACGAAAGCTATTTATTCTGTCTCTTAAATCCATGGCTGCTTTGCGTGCGGCTGTGGCGAAATCTGCGCCTCGGGAGGCATATATGACCTGCCTTGAGGAGTTTATGATTATACCTTTGCCGCTGGCATCTGCCCCGTTGCGAACCGCTTTCTCCAGGTCTCCCCCCTGCGCTCCGACACCAGGAATCAGCAGCAGCATATCGGCATAGATTTCACGGAGTAGCTGCAACTCTTCAGGATAAGTGGCTCCCACCACCAGCCCCACATTGCCGTATTTATTCCACTGGCTGGCCCGGTCGGCGACCATCTGGAACAGGGGGATGTTTCTGCCATCCGCTATGCAGCTCAGAGACTGGAAATCCCCGGAGCCGGCGTTGGATGTTCGACACAGTATAAAAATGCCTTTATTGCGATACTCTATGAACGGGGCAGCGGAATCGAATCCCATATAGGGATTTATCGTAACCGCATCGAAGTTGAAGTTATCGAATATAGCTCTGGCATAAGCCCTGGCAGTATTTCCGATATCGCCGCGTTTGGCATCGTCGATTATGGGGATGTCTTTCGGGACATAATCCACTGTCTCTTTAAGGGCGGCAAATCCCTGCGCCCCCAGCGCCTCATAAAAGGCAGAATTGGGTTTGTAGGCGCAAACCAGGTCTGCGGTGGCATCTATAATCGCCTTGTTGAATTCGATGATGCTTTCGGCATCCGGGAATATATCGGGGTCGGGGTCTAATCCGACGCATAACAGGCTGTTGTTGTTTGTTGCGGCATTATTGAGCTTATCTATGAAGTTCACAGTATTCTCCTTCGATTACTTGATATTATCAGCCGATGAGACGGGCGTCAAGTCATTGTCGGATAAAATAGGAATCCATTGATTTCTCCACAACAATTATCATACTATATTGTAATTGAGAAAAACCCGATTCTCCCTTATTCAATATTCAATCAGGGTTCCCCGACAAGGTTGAGCGGGTGTATGCCGGTTGGGACATAGCGGCGACGATAGGGCAAATCAGATTTATTTTGCGGAGATGCGATGCAGAATTCAAATTATCGGCAGTCAGTGGAGTATATTTACAGCTTTTCCGATTATGAAACCACGCATAAATTGCGGGATTCGGTCAGCTACGACCTGCGACGGGTCTATGAACTTATGCATTTGCTGGGCAATCCCCATTTCAAAGCCAGAACCATTCATATTGCAGGCACCAAGGGAAAAGGTAGTGTCGCCTCTATGATTGCTTCCGTGCTGACCACCTCCGGGTATAAGACAGGCCTTTACACTTCTCCCCACCTGATAGACATCAGGGAGCGCTTTAGAATCGATGGCAAAATGATATCCGAAGAGGAATTTATGGATATTGTAGAGGAACTCAAACCGGCAGTGGATGCGGTCAACCGCCGCGCAGCTTATGGATTGCTTACCACCTTTGAGGTGATGACAGCACTGTGTTTCGCCTTCTTTGCACGACATGACATTGATTTTCAGGTGGTGGAAGTGGGGTTGGGGGGAAGACTGGATGCCACCAATGTGGTAAGCCCCGAGGTCTGCATCATCACTCCTGTTAATCTCGACCATACCGATGTGCTCGGGGATACCGTCGCTAAAATCGCCGCCGAAAAAGCCGGAATTATCAAAGAAGGGGTCCCCGTAGTTGCTTCCCCTCAGACGGATGAGGCTATGGAAATGATAGAAAGAGTATGTTTTGAGCGGCATTCTCACCTGATAAAGATAGGAGTGGATGTTAAGTGGCAGGATGCGGGTTTTAATCCTGAAAAGTTGAATATTAAGGTCGAGGGCAGATTAAACGATTATGAATTATCGCTTCCTCTGCTGGGCTGTTGCCAGATGGAGAATGCGGCTGCCGCTGTTGCTGCTCTGGAGGTTTTGATAGAGAAGGGGTTTGATATATCACCTTCAGGCATCACTCAAGGGATGGGTCAGGTGAAATGGCCCGGCCGTTTTCAGGTGATGGGGGAAAATCCCTGTATCATAATAGACGGAGCCCATAATGTTCTCTCCGCTCGTGAGTTGAAGAAATCCCTGCGGTATTATTATAAAGATTACTTTTCGATGGATAAAACTAAGTCTTTGAGGAAAACCATCCTTGTTTTTGGCGCTTCATCGGATAAAGATATCCGGGGGATGTCAGACGAGCTGGCTCCTCTTTTCGATGAGGTTATAATAACTCGCTCCAGTCACCCGCGCTCGATGGATGTCTTAACGCTTGCAGCAGGGTTTGGGAATCGCGGCATTGAAGTCAAATCAACCACCACTGTATCCGAAGCGCTGGAGCTTGCGGTTTCACAAGCTCAAGGCACAGGTCTTATCTGTATCGCCGGTTCTCTCTTTGTGGCCGGTGACGCTATTGCCTATTTTACCACTGATTAACGCCATACCGTATTGGGTGGGCTTACTTCATAGATATTTGGGCTTGCGGCGCTTACAGACGACATTTTGAAAGCCCGCGAAGGAGCGAATTCCACAGTCCTTAATCTTATGTACATCTGAGCCCAGTCAACGGAATTACTGGATGTGTTCCAGCGTATTCCAACCTCCCACTTGTCGGAGAAGAACAAAAAATATTTTATAACGTCCGTATTGGGATAAACGGTGGTTCCTCCCCATACCTCCTCCAGAGAAATACCCAGTTCGGGGCAGTTGGTGGCAATCCATGAAATAAACTTATTGCGTATGGCAATTGCTTCCGTAGTCAATTCTTCCAGTGATGCGGGCGCTTCGCGTACATTGAGGGTGACCGTTTCGCTGTCTGTGTATCCGTGCCATTCCCCCTTAATGGTTATCGTCAGAGTATTGCCGGTAGTCCCCTCTTTAGGAACGGCGACCACCTCGGCGACATAACCTTCTGCTATCGCTTTGGGTCCAACCGTAACGTCGGCATTATCGGAGGAGGCAGAAATAATAGCCAGATTGGGATCGATTGTCTGGGTGGTATCGGTGCCTTCGGCAGTTTCAGTTGTCTTCTCCTCTGTGTCCATGGTCCCGTAGTCGACAGTTACCAGAAAAACATAGCTGGCACCCTCAATGGTATCGTCCATGTGTAATGGAGATGCATGTATGGCAAAGGGGATAGAAGTGGTTCTGGTAGTACTGGTGGTGTCTTCTGTCGAGTTGCAAGCGGGGAGCAAAGGCATTAAAGCCAGTATTCCTGAAATAATAATTACAGGTACACGTAAACTCCTGCATGTTTTTCCAACAGTTTTCATATAATTTGCCCTATAATACTATTGGTTTGCAGGAGGGTTGTCAAATTGTGTGCTGAGGGCTTCCTTCGGCAGCATATTCCCCAGAACTTTTTCCAATGCCATAGTATGGCAGCACAGCCCCCAGTTGGAGAAGAAATTGCAACTGCAGTGCCACCCTTCCTGTCCATATCCTGTAATGTGGGTATCGTTTTCCCCACGGAAATTCACTGTGAATTCGGTAAAGGTTATTCGGTCTGGCTCCTGGGCATATCTCTTGGCTTTCTCGATTTTACCAATTAAACTGGATTGCATTTTACCCTCCTTTTACCTGAATATTTATAATTAAAAAAGCACTGAGCTGCAACCAGCCAGTGCTTTTCATACCAGCGAATCACCCGGAATTATTATATAAAAAATCAGAAGTACCATCCCCTTCTTTCTCCCTTAGCTTCTATATTCATTTTACTCTTTTTGAGGACGCAAGTCTATACGATTTGGGTCATTTTTGTTTAGAAAAAGAGATAAAAATTATCCACTTATGGTATATGAGTCGGGCAGGCGCTTTTATCCCACTGGGCTCAATATGATGGCCATAGCCGGGTGATGGAATGCTTCCTTATCCGTCTGTGCGCGGAGATGATTAACAACCTGTCTCCTGCCGATATGATGCCCCGACTTGTCGGGGCTTTTTAATCTATATCTCAGTTAACATAAACCGCATATATAATTAAAGGCGTATATTTACGGAAGTGTATCAGGGTTGAAATTTCCTTATTATGGTGCGTACTTCGGGGTCCTTCATAAAATCTTTTTCGAGGGTCTCCAATCCGGGTATTCTGGATATCGCAGATGGTCCGCCGGCAAGTATATTATGTACCATTATCGGCATGAAAGACCCCACCAGTTTATCTAATTTGCCGTAATAGAAAGGTGTGTCGGGGAACATTGAGCGCTCATATGCTGTATATACCTTTCTATCCGCAATATGAGAAGGGTTGCTTGAATCACACCATTCGCCGGGGGTGGTAACCACAAGGCCGGCACAAACAAATGGGCGTACTTCATAGATAGAGCACGTCCCATCTGTCAGGAACGGGCATGGGATGCCCTGCATGGCATATGCGGTTAGATTGCCGAGTTCGCAATTTCCGGAATTGCCGCCTGCTTCGTTTTTTAAGGGAAGGGCGTTTGTTTTACCAGGTTTTATGAAAAGGTCTCCTCCTTCCCTTACCCGTTCACGCCACACCGTATAACTCCTCAGGAAATTATCCATCACCTTCCTGTGATGATACATATAGTAAACAATGGCCTCGGCCTCCTGTATGGTGGCGCTAATAAAGAATACACAGCAGTAAGCACACCCTTTCTTACAACTTATGGTTTCTGATTTTACAGAAACCATTTCATTTTGTCGGTCGGAAATCCGGGTGTAGACCTCCTGCTGCTTTGAAATGAATTCCCTGCAGAATTTTTCTCTCTTACGTCCGATCTGTCCCCGGTATGCAATCTCCATATTGATAGTTACTATGTCTGTATTGCTTCTAGATTTCGTTGCAAGGGAGGAGCCGCAGCAGTTTTTGTATTTTTTACCGCTTCCGCAATCGCACCGCCGGTTAATATCTGCCGTATTCATAAAGTTTTACCTTTGTTTTACTATATCTTAACAATATCCTTACCTGCACTCAAGTCGGATTTTTTGAAACTCTTGCATCTATCTGAATCACAATAGCTCGGGGCGAAGCATTCGGGTGCAGAAAAGCCTTTCTCCCGGGGGAAGGTGCCCCGCCCAATTTATCGACGGGACGGATGGGGGAAAGTTAATGAATTTAAAATTTCTCAATGGCAGTTAGTGAAAATGGCACTCTGAGCGAAGCGAAGAGTCTAAATTACCACTCGATAAGCCCTCTCCCGATATATCGGGACTTCGGCCTGACAGTAAGACGTCACTCGCCTTCAATCGACCGCCCTCCAGATTAAGATGGCAGCGATTGCAATCCAGGAAGCTATTATGGGTATGGCGTAGCGCCATTTTCGAGGCTTCCCTTCTTTCCACAGTTTATGCGCTTCTTGCTTGCATTCTTCCATAATATCCAGGGGTATAAGCTTGATGGTCAGTGCCACAAGCAAAGGCAGGATGATAATGTCATCCAGATATCCCAGTACAGGTATAAAGTCGGGGATTATATCCACAGGTGACAGGGCGTATCCTACAGTTATGCTGGCAAATATTTTAGCACTGATGGGAGTTTCACTCCTTTTCATGGCTATAAAAAGAGCGGGTATGTATGTGTTGAGAGCCTCTGCTTTTGCTTTCAGTTTCATCTATCTGCCGCTGGGCTGCCTCTGATCGAACGGTACATCTTTAAGTAGAACAGGAGGGCTATTGCTTCGGCAATACAGGTAAGCCCGGTTATAAGCCCCGTTTGATCCAAATCATATAATAATCCCATCGATGCTGCACCTCCGAGGAGTGCCAGGCCGTAGCCGGTATTGAAGACACCGTAGCTGGTGCCGCGTTTGTAGAAGGGAGTAATATCTGCAATAGCCGAACGCATGATAGTTTCATGTGTTCCCATGACGATGCCGAAGGCTATCATTCCAGTAACAATGAGCGGTATGGAATTGCTGAGCGTCAGGAACGGTAGCAGCAGGGTCATAAACGGTATGGCTGCCAGTATCAGAAGCCCTCCTGTTTTCTTGCCGGTCTTCTGTTTCATGTGGTCATAGGCCTTACCGACGATAAGTGCCGTTATGGCATCTACCGCCATGGCGACTGCGTACAGAAGAGTAATGTTCCCATCGGACATCAGGTTGCTGGCTTTCAGATGGTAGCCTATCACACTGAAGTTGACAAAGCCCAGTGTACAGAAGAATGTGAAAGCCATATAAGTCCAGAACACAGGCTTGAGACGTTCCGGGCGAAACTCTTTCGTTTTAACTGCGGGAATCAGGTTCTCCCGCCTGGTTTTTCGATAGGAATAGATTAAGAAGAACATCAGCAGAAAGAAGGGGATGAGGAGTAATTTATAGCCCATCTGATACTGGGTGACTCCATTTGTTCCGGATAGAAAAAAGACCAGGGTGAACAGCAATGGCCCCACAAAAGCCCCCACCTGGTCCAGTGCTTCCTGTAAACCGAAGGCGAAGCCGATACCTACTTGATTTTCGGCTATTCCCGATACTATTGTATCCTTGGCAGGATTGCGCAGGGCTTTACCGATACGTTCCATGAGAATAAGCACGACCAGGATATTCCACTCCGTAGTAAGCCCAATTAGTGGAACCACCAGCAGCATGCCGTAGCCTGCAAACAGGAAGAGCCAGTATTTCCCGCTCCGGTCCGATAGCACGCCGGCTATCAACCTCAAAGCATATCCCAGGAACTCCCCGATTCCGAAGACCAGTCCCACCTGTGCTGCACTGACAGCCAGCAGATTGAAGTACTGGCTGTTGGCGCTGCGAGCGCCTTCGTAAACTATGTCTCCCAGCATGCTTATGATGCCGAATAAAATTATTACGGTAACCGCCGGGGTGAAGCGCTTTTTGGGTATGTTATTCACAGGCTATGCTATTTCTCCTCGTTGGACTGGTAAACTTTATCACTGAACTCTTCCAGCAGCAGCTTGCATTTTTCCAGATTCTGTTCCGATACATTTCTTTGTGGGGCGTTAAAAAAGTCCCTGGCAATAATCTTCTTCAGCCATTCCGCAAGTTTGTTGTACTCCTCTTCGTTTTCTTCGAGCTCGCCAAAAGTGAAGTTCTGTTTTGCGGTTTCTTTTTCGATTTCGTGGAAGAAATCTTCGCATTTATCTAAAAACTCTTCATATTCCTCATCTCTGGCTTTGTTGAACAGGCCGACAATATCGCTTGAATCGACCGCCGTTATAAAATCGGCTTTGACTATATAAGCATTCCCACTGTTCTGGATAATCTCTCTTGATATTTCATTAAAAACAGCCAGGTGCTCGTCCGAGGCGGGGAGCAGCCACATCGATTGCCCGATGCTCACAGACCCGTATTTTTTGAGCTTTCTCCATACGCTCACCCGCACCCGGGACGGCTCTTTGGGCAGGGAGAAGTTCAGCATCAACCACTCTTTTTCAGGCAAATTATACACTCCTTATGGAGAAATGTAATATTTGTTACATGTAATACTTGTTACATTCTATCAATTGAAATTGGCATTGTCAATCAAAAAGGAATACAATCTGGGGATGTATTTTTAAAAGTTGGGCATGCCTTTTAGCAGAGTCCACTGGTAAATGGTGTTGGATGATGTGCAATAATCGGCACGGATTGGAGTTTAGAAATAGAGATTAAGAAGTCGGAACGAATTTCCTGTTATACCCATCTTATCGGCGCGGTAGCCTCGTTAATCGGTCTCATTGTTCTTTTATGCGTAACAGCGGGGCGGTGGGACTATTTCGCGGTCTCTCTCATCTATGGGCTGGGTGCCGTCTGCCTTTTTATGGCAAGTGCTATGTACCATGCGCAAAAACAGGAAGAAAATGCCGTAAACATCTGGCGTAAGCTGGACCATGTGGCCATATTTTTCATGATTGCCGGCACCTATACCCCCATATGTTATATCTATCTCGATGGGGCGTGGTTCTGGAGTATTATGGGTGTTCAGTGGGCTTGTGTTATTGCCGGCTTCTTTTTTAAGGTGTTTTATCTGCGTGCCCCTCGCATCATCTCCCCCATACTCTATCTGATAATGGGGTGGATAGCTATAATTCCCATTAATATATTCTGGGATCAAATGTCCACGCTTTCATTTTTCCTGCTGTTCGGAGGGGGTGTGGCATACAGTATCGGGGCAATCCTGTACGCTATCAAGAAACCCAATCCTGTCCCCGGTATATTCGGCTTTCACGAGATATTTCATATCTTCATTCTTTTAGGGGCACTGCTGCATTACTTTATGATTTATATTGCGGTTACGCAGGTATAGAGTTAGTATTATAAGTCTTTTTAATTGGCCTCTGCCCTTAAAACTCAAGACAAGAGAAATTAGGACTATCTGTCTTTCTGAAGTCACAAGGGGTGACTGAAGAATCTGGGGGGTGGGTAGAATCAGAACAAAGGTATCTACGGCAACATGCTGGAATGCTTTATTAACCACCCCTTACCAGATGCTTCATTCGTCCTTTACGAATTCAGCATGACAATAACCAAGCCGTTCGTATCCTTTCCCGATATATCGGGACTCAGGATGCTCGGATATTATCAAAGCCGTTCGTGGATGAGTCCCGACAAATCGGGATCGAACCATAACGGCGTTGACTGAAAAGACTGTTCCCCTGCGATGTCTGCCGTGCTATTATAAAGTATAAAACTTTTAAGGATTAGTCATGGTATATAAATCCGAAGATACCCCGTTAAAACCGCTCAAATGGTATAAGAGCCTTTCCGATAGAAAAGGGCGCCTCGAATCGGGCGTATTCCTTGTGGAAGGGGAGCGGGCTATAAGGCAAATAGCCGACAATAACCCTGATGCCATAGTGGAGATACTATCGGCGGGGGAATTTTTCGACTTATGTAGTGCCCACTCCTGCAGGCATATTACGGGGGAGCAGCTGCGTTCCATTACTTCGGTGACAACGCCTCAGGGAATCGTTGCCGTCGTTCGCATCCCCGATGATATATATTCGAATGTTCTCCCTGCCAGTCTTGGTGCAAAAATCCTGATGCTGGAGGATATTCAGGACCCGGGCAATGTCGGCAGCCTGATTCGAACGGCAGTCGCCTTCGGTTTTTCGGGGGTGATAATGACTGAAAAGTGCGCCGACCCCCTTTCTCCCAAGGTAGTGCAGTCCACCGCCGGAACCATCCTGTCTTTATGGATAAGAAGAACAAGCAATTATCTTTATCTCCTCCAATCTTTAAAGATAAAAGGTTACTCTCTGGTGGCTACCGATTTGAACGGCGAAGAGAATCCCTCGTTTTTACAGAAAGCAGATAAGCTGATGCTGGCGCTGGGGAATGAAGCGTCCGGATTGTCCTCTGATATCCTCACACTTGCCGATTTCAGGCTGAAGATTCCCATAAAAGACAAAGCCGAATCCCTGAATGTAGCCGCCTGCGGGGCGATTTGTATGTATCTTGCCAGTCGTTGATATTTTTGGGAGGTAAGAGATGGAATCCAGCGCGATGCAACCGTACGGTCTGTCCCTCTTCGATTATCTGAAAGGTAACAAGGAAGCGGCGATAGATGTCTGCCGCGACGATGGTTTTAAGGTCTGATATTTACAGCTTGCAATCGCCTAACTTTTCCCTTCTTATCACGTTATAAATAGAAATAGTAATGATAAAAGGGAGCTTTTATGACAATGTCACGGATTACGAAATCTTTTATACTTGTCCTGTTTGCTATTGCGGCTCTTATACTGTCGGCTGCCGGTTGCAATCAGGATAGCGGTTCCATAAATCTTAAATACGATTTCGATAGTAGTGCGGAGGGGTGGACGGGCGGTTTTGCAGATTTGCCGGTGGAATATGAGCAGGACAGCTACCAGCTTGACTTCGGATATATGGATTCTCCGCTGGGCGGCAAAGCCCTGATGATAAGCAGCATGAACCGCAGCGACGATATTTTTATGTACATAAAAAAGCAACTGACGGCAGCTGATGGCTTAAGCCCGAACACTACCTATCTGGTGACGATAGAAGTGAAGTTTGCTACCGATGTTCCTGCCGGGGCGGTGGGTATAGGTGGCGCACCCGGCGAAGCAGTATATGTTAAAGTCGGGGCATCAGCAGTCGAACCGACTCCTGTCGATGATGATGGATTCTATACCCTGAGCGTGGACAAAGGGCAGCAGAGTTCGGGGGGGCGTGATGCAGTAGTGGTCGGCAATGTAGCCAAGGAAGTCAGCGATGATTTCGAAACCTACGAAATCAAGACGCTCAGTAACCAGGATAATCCGCTGGAGGTTACCACCGATGCGGACGGCAGCATGTGGATATTTGTGGGCACCGATTCTGGTTTTGAAGGGTTGACGACGCTTTATTATACGGAAGTGGATGTTACTCTGGAAGCAAAATAATAGCTGGTTATCCTCCCCCTGTTCTTCCCGCGGCTGCAAAGTCGCGGGAAGCTTTTTACAAAAATTCATGAACATGCCGAGTTCTTAATCGGATGGGAGGGTAAGATGTATCTGTGAGACATATATAACGCTCTTAATTATTCGATGCGATAGCGGCGTCTGGCATCAGTGCTACAGGCGTAGAGAATAATATTGACCTTATCGATTGCCTGTTCTACAATTGACGCATGTCATCTGAAATGCTGTCAATTGTCTTATCTATTATCGCCGGTCTGGCGGCTGCCGGCTGCCTGTTTGGAGCGTTTAAGGCTTTTAACCATAAGCGAACTATCGATGATTGCCCGACCTCGAAAACACGGGGGGTATTTATCGGGCTTACCGAGCTGAAAGGCACAGCGGAAAGCGACAGCCCTTTCACCGCTTATCTTTCCGGCAAGAAATGTGTCCAATATGTATGGCAGGTGGATGAACACTGGTCGCGCACAGTTCATGAAACATATACGGATGCGCAGGGGCATGTCCATTCACGCACGCGCACGGAAAGTGGTTGGACCAAAGTAGCAGGAGGGGAACAATCCGCTCCGTTCTATTTGAAAGACGATGCCGGCATCATCCGAATTGTTCCGGAAGGTGCTAAAATCCACAATATCAGGGTGTTCGAAGAAACCTGTACTCCTAAAGACGATTTGTATTACGGGAAATGTTTTGCCAGGGAAATTCCCCATACCACCCACAGAAGAAGATTTTACGAATCGGCTATTCCATTGCACGCCATACTCTATGTTATCGGGCAGGCACGCGAAAGGCAGGATGTCGTCGCTGCCGAAATAGCTTACGATAAAGAGGCTGCCCTGTTTATAATTTCGACCCATACAGAAAAGCAGGTGCGCTCCGGCTATATGCGCTGGTTCTGGTTCTGGATGGTACTGGGGTTGTTTTGTGCTGCCGGCAGCGCTGCTGCTTTAACACTCATAGATGGGAATACCGCATCGGTAAGCTGGGAGCCATTCGCGATAGCGGCTGCTGCTTACCTTTGCGTCTTCGTTATTGCATGGATACTTGCCGTTTATAACAGCCTGATAAATTTGCACAACCGGGTGAAGCAGGGATGGTCGCAGGTGGATATCCAGTTGAAACGCAGGCACGATTTAATCCCCAATCTGGTCAAGACGGTCGAGGGTTATCGGGCTCACGAATCCGATGTGCAAACCCTCGTTGCCGAATTACGGGCACAGGCAGAGGCGACTCCGCCCGGGGAAAAGGGCGGTGATTTCAAGGGTATTTCACCACTGTTGAATGCAGTCGTAGAGCATTATCCGGAACTCAAAGCCAGCCAGTCATTTTTGCGCCTGCAACAGCAGCTTTCGGAAACAGAACAACGCATCGCACTGGCTCGCGATTATTACAACGATATTGCCACCTTTTATAATACGCGTCTGGAACTTATTCCCGACAGATTTGTGGCTCTTATAGCGGGATTGCGCCCGCGCACCCTGATGGGCGCCGCCGATTTCGAACGCGCGCCGGTACAGGTTAAACTGGCGGAGTGATTTTCCTCATCTTAATATCCATGTGCTAAAATATCAGGGTCGGCGATGAAGCTCGCCGGAGAACGAATAAACCCGAAACATCCTGGCAAGTCTGTTAGCTTCTGCTGCTAGTTTGCAGCAGGAGCTTTTTGTAGAAATGTCTGCGGAATATCCTGCGGTTTGCTGAGGGGATTTATCAAGGAGTAATTGATTCCACATATGAGTAAATATAACATTTTAGATACCGATAATGTCGGTAAGCTGTTATTAAAACTTTCTGTCCCGGCTTTTATCGGTATGGCTGTGATAACCCTCTACAATGTTGTGGATACCATTTTTGTCGGGCATTACGTCGGTAAACTGGGGATTGCCGCCCTTTCCATCGTTTTTCCAGTGCAGATGCTTTCGATGGGCATAGGGCAGATGATGGGGATGGGTGGAGCCTCTCTGATATCGATGGCAATCGGGAAAAAGGATATCGGTAATGCAGAGCGCGTGCTGGGGAATACCGTCATTCCTACAATCGTACTTTCAGCAGTATTGATGATATTCGGGTTGTCCAATACCGGCTTCTGGTTAAAATTGATAGGGGCGTCGGAATCGGTTTTGCCGTATGCCTCAGACTATCTCCGCATCATCCTGATCGGTATGTTCTTTCAGACCTTTGCGATGGCTTTCAACTTTCTCGTCAGGGCGGAGGGAAACATCCGTGTACCCATGATAGGTTCGATAATTGGACCAGTCACTAATATTATACTGGATGCTATTTTTATAATCCCATTGAACATGGGGGTTGCAGGTGCGGCATGGGCTACTATTATCGCCCAGTTTTTGTCGGTTTTGTATTTTGTGCATTACTATTATACCGGCAGGAGCTTCCTGAAGATGTCTCTTAAAAATCTGGCAATCGATTGGAAAATTCAGGGTTCGATTTTATCTATAGGCATTTCTTCATTCATTATGACGATGGCCTCCAGTATCTGTGCTATTATTATCAACCGCGTACTCAATCAATATGGCGGCGATATCGCCATTTCTGCCTATGGCATTATCAACAGGATAATAATGTTTGCCTTAATGCCCGGGATTGTAATAGGTCAGGGTCTGCAGCCAATACTTGGATTCAATTATGGTGCCAGACGTTACGACAGGGGAGTGAAGGTTATTAAAATAGCTGTTGTTTCGGCTACCCTCTGTTGTGTTATTGCCTTTGTATTTCTCTATGCGTTCACAGGGTTTTTCGTGCGGATATTTAACAGCGACCCCGAACTGGTTGAGTTAACGGTGTATGGAGCTCGGCTGGTTTTTATTACCCTTCCCATTATTGGTTTTATTATGGTCGGCTCGACGATGTTCCAGGCCCTGGGGAAACCGATTCAGGCTTTTTTCTCTTCCGTGTCGAGGACGGTACTTTTTCTGCTGCCTGCAGTTTTGATATTACCAAAGTACTGGCAACTGGACGGTATCTGGTTGGCATTCCCGATTACCGATGCTATGACCTTTCTGCTGGTCCTCTGCCTTTTTGTTCCCCAGATAAGGGAACTTCAGAGGCTGAGGGAAAGGCAGGGTGTTAACGCAGATACAACGCCACTGCGCGGGCGGTATGTGGAAGGGGTGGAAAAGGAGAAATAATAAGTATTTTTTAGAATAGTTGGAAGCAATAAAATCACGGAATATTAATAATTATATTTTGCGTCCTTGACAGGTATAAATTGATGGTATACTATGATATTTCAGTACTATTGATTTGATAGTAAAATCATAAGGAATTAATGGTCGGTTTACCAGAAAGCAAGAGGTGGTTAATATGGTGAGAAAGAGGGTTATTCTTACTATTCCCGGTGAATTGCTAATGGAGCCAATACTTTATTATATTACCAATAAGTATGGTCTTGAGTCGGCTGTATATAAGTCAGAGATGAACGATAAAAAAGGCATATTCGAGCTGGAACTCAAGGGCGAGGAAAAGCGGATTGAAGAAGCACTTGCCTGGGCAATGGCCAAAGGCATCGATGTTAAAAGGGTCAAATAGTCAAAAATTATGAACCTGCAGGGTAAACCGAAGTTCGTAATCACATGGATAGGCCTTATTTAAGTGAGGGAAGCAGGGGGAAGGCATGCGGAAGATATATTTGTACCCAGGGGATGCTGTGGATACAAGCGGCCCGAATTTCGGGTATGCCCTATTTAAAAAAAATTCATCGGGAGATATGGCTTTTGAGCTCAAATTGTCCCGATTGAAACCTGATACAAAATATGATATCTGGATAAATCAATATCCATCTACCGGACTGCTTTCCAACCCTTCGGTAACAGTAACCACCGATGCAAAGGGCAGGGGCAGCGCAAGCGTCAATGTAAATCGTATCGAGGGGAAAGCTGGTTTCTGGATATCATTGAAAAATGGTGGAGAAGTCTTCCGTAGCATTGCCGTAGATTTTGACTGACTGAGTATTTTAATTCAACTATCCCCTTCTGTCTAAGGATTCATGTTGCAAAGGGAAATAACATCCAGAAAACGTATAGGGCTGGCGCTGGGCAGCGGTGCTGCCAGGGGATTGGCACACATAGGAGTGCTGGCGGCTCTGCAAAAGCTAGGCATTCGGATAGATATGATTTCCGGTACCAGCATGGGGGCCCTTGTTGGTGCAGTATTTGCAAAGGGTGAAGATATCGATTCCATGAAGGAACTGGCAGTCGAACTGGGGGCGAAAAGGTTCTCTTTCCTGGTCGACCCGGCATTGCCTACTACAAGTTTGATAAGTGGGCGCAAGATAGACAGCATGTTAACCTCTATTTTCGGGGAGGTTGAATTTCCTGAACTCGATGTTCCCTTTGTATGTTCGGCTACCGATATCGAGAGTGGGCAGGAAGTGATTTTAAATCAAGGGTTGGTGAAAACCGGGGTAAAAGCCAGCTGTTCTATACCGGTAATATTAGCCCCGACCAGATATGATGGAAGATTCCTTGTCGATGGCGCACTGGTAAATCCTGTGCCGGTGAGCCTGCTCAAAAGAATGGGAGCAGATATAGTCATTGCGGTTAACGTCGTGTCGGTTGAATCCGGAAATTCGCAGGGTGATAGTACAAAGAAGTCGAAACAGAAAACGCCCAATATCTTAAGTATCGCATTTCAAACCGTCAATATTGTCAGCAGCCAGAAATTGTTGGCCTGCCAGTCTGAAGCCGATATTGTTATCAATCCACAGGTATCTCACATAGGCCGCGGCGATTTTCATCGTGTTGATGAGCTGGTTTTAGAGGGAGAAAGAGCTGTTTTTGCCTGTGAGGAAGAATTAAAAAGGCTGGGAGGCTCCTGACTGTCTTATTCTACCCCCATCGGGGGTATATAGATTCCGTTTTGCTCCTGTAGAGGAGGTCATAACATCCTGTAATTACATGTTTTTACTGTGATGGGTGTTCTATCATCGAATCGCTGTATTAATAGTCATGTAGTGATATCAAAACCGAACCTTTGCTTCTAATACTTTAGATTCTCTCCTGTATTCGAGCCAGCAACTCGGATGTTGATGCGAAAATAGGTTTATTGCTTCGATAACGTCGAATATCTAACATAAAATCAGATAAAGTTTTATCCTTCCAGTTATGGTTCAAATGATAATCTCTCCCGGTATTATTCGTTCTGCGCTCATGGAATTGGTAAGAGCAACTCATGGTTCTGGTTCCGCGTCGAGCTTCCTTGAAGGACATCTCATCGTATCGATGCTTCTTAACTTAATACGTTGGGATGTGGGGCAATTCAGAAAATTCCGCAAATTGCGGGGTTATTGTTGACAATATACTTTAGTCAAATTAAAATATTTAAGTAGATTAAATAATATTCAGGGGGGTAGCAGGTGAAAGACAAGATAATTGAAGGAATAATAAAATCACACCGTCATATCAACCATTTTATCAGGGAAGGGAGCATCGAATCATGGATTGATTTAAATCTCACCATGCCCCAGATGAAATGCCTGTGTTATATATCCCGGCATGGGAAAATAAACCTGAGCGGGCTGGCAGCGGGCATACATGTCACTCCTGCCAATGTTACGGGTATCGTGGACAGGCTAGTCGAGCAAGGGCTGGTCGACCGTGTACAGGATTCCGCCGACCGGCGGGTTTTATGGCTCTCTGTTACCGAAAAAGGTGCATACCATCTATCTATTTTACGGGAAGGCAAGGCCAGTAAAATGCGTGAGTTGTTGGAGCACCTCTCCGATGACGACCTTTCCCTGGTATCTGATGCATTCGATATTCTTGCTCGTACTGCCAGGAAGATAAAAGAAGAGGGTGATAAAAATGGCTGAAAAAGCGGTTCGGGTAGAAAATCTGGGGAAAAATTATCGGAAGATAAAAGCAATCGATGGGATTTCTTTCGATGTGGATGAGGGGGAAGTATTCGGTTTGCTGGGGCCCAACGGTGCAGGCAAGACTACAACCATTCGTATATTGCTGACATTGATACAGCCGTCTTTTGGAGGTGTGTACATCTTCGGAATGGATATACGACGGGAGTCCGATAAAATCAGGCAGATTGCGGGTTATGTTCCCCAGGGAATCTCTATTGATGGAGAGATTACCGGATATGAAAATCTGTTAATCTATGCAAAGTTATATGGGCTTTCGTCTGGTGAAAGGAAACAGCGCATCAATGAGGTTCTGGAGTACCTTGACCTTAAAGACCGGATGAGTGACCTGGTAAAAACCTATTCGGGAGGCATGATGCGGCGTCTTGAACTGGCGCAATCGCTTATCAATCGACCGAAAATCCTGTTCCTCGACGAGCCCAGTATCGGGCTTGACCCAAATGCCAGAAATACAATGTGGGAAATGATAAAGAATCTGAAGGATGAGTTTGGGACGACTATCTTCCTGACCACCCACGATATGGTGGAAGCGGATATACTGTGCGACCGAATCGGCATCATGAATAGAGGGAAGCTAGCGGTAATCGGTACTCCCCTCGAGTTAAAATCCATGGTGGGTGGCGACGTGATAACTATTACTGCTAAAAACGCTTCGCTTTCCACCGTTATCAGGGAATTGGGGTATACAACGATAAGCGAACCGCTGGACGGCACTGCCGACCTGCTGGTTCAGAATGGAGAATCAGTTATTCCGCGTATGGTCGAGGAATTCAAGGGGAAGGGTGTAGACCTTGACTCTGTGTTTCTCAAGAAACCGACGCTGGATGATGTATTCCTGAAATATACTGGCTCCCGTATGGATGACCAGGCCGGGTGGGTGCAGGCTAAGGGAACCAGGATGACTTACAGGAGATTGGCAAAATGAAGATAAAGCGTTATTTTACCAGTGTAATGGCAATTACCGAACTAGAACTGAGAAAGATAAGGCATGACCAGTCTCAGATATGGCTGCGTTTAATCCAGCCGGTCCTGTGGCTGACAGTGTTCGGGATTACGTTCAGCACAATCAGGGTTATTCCTACCGGGGACTATACCTATCTTCAGTTCTTAACTCCGGGAATACTGGCACAATCGGTCATTTTCGTTGCTATTTTTTATGGTATCAACGTCGTCTGGGAGCGTGACCTGGGGCTGCTTAACAAGCTGCTTTCCACGCCGGCACCCCGGTCGTCCATTGTTCTCGGAAAGTCACTGGCGGGCGGGGCGCGGGGCATATTTCAGGCGCTGGGGATACTTATAATTGCCCTGATAATGGGTATCGATATCATAATTTCTCCGCTCAGCCTGATTGGTGTTTTTATCGTGATAATTCTGTGCGGCATATGCTTTTCGAGTATGAGCATGGCTCTGGCATCGCTTTTCCGCACCAGGGAAAGGATGATGGGTATCGGGCAGGCTATTACTATGCCACTGTTTTTTGCCAGCAATGCCATATATCCGATATCGATCATGCCGGGCTGGCTCAAAACAGTAGCCGTGGTGAATCCATTAAGCTATGTGGTGGATGCCTTGCGGTCTTTGCTGGTTACCGGCGACCTGTCGGGGTTGGGCATGGATGTGCTGATAATTGTCGTTTCGGCGGCTGTCCTTTTATTGCTTGCCAGCCTTGGTTTCAGGCGAATGCTGGTTTAAAAAAGATATTTCGATGTTCATTTCTGGCATAAAAATAAGCGTAGAATAATATAATCGCCACTTATTTAAAGGTTTAGAAACGTATTAGATTCTTACCTACCATTGACAAAGCGCTATATCAATGTTATTATAACGCTATTCAGACGCTTGTATTCATTAATAAATTTAACAAGGTACATAAAGACGTGTTTGAATTACTGAGATGAGGTTTGATTGCAAATGTCTCAAGAATGCATCAGAAGACTATCGACTTCCCCTTTGTTTCGTGATATTAAATTTGAAGAAATTGCAGATATTTTAGATTATTTGGAACCTAAGGTTAAAAAGTATAAAAAAGACGAAGTTATTACCTTCCACGAACAATCCCGTGATGGTATCGGAATAGTTGCTAAAGGTAAAGTTGCCATTACCAGAGAATCTTCCTCAGGGAATCGTGTTATATTGGATATAATAAGGGCTGGGGGTTTTTTAGATGAGGCAGTTGTTTTTTCTTATAGCACCAAGTTCCCGCCAACTATTGTAACTCTGGAGGACAGCTGTTTATTTTTTCTTCCTCTTGATAAACTGGTTGGCGACTGCAATAACACCAATATATGCCACAATATATTAATGTCGAATCTACTGAAAATATTTTCCAATTATACGTCATTGCTGAATAAAAAAATTGACTATTTATCCATAAAGAATATCAGGGAAAAGCTGAGCATTTACTTGATGGACCTGTATCGGAGGACAGGCAGTCCCAATTTAATAATACCGATGAAAAGACATGAACTCGCTGATTACTTAAATATTTCCCGGCCAGCACTTTCACGAGAAATGAGCTTGATGCGTAATGAAAATATAATAGATTTTAATGGTCGGTCAATTATAATTAAAGATATTAATTCCCTTGAGAAGTTCTCTAATGTTAGTGTAGCTTAAGTAAGCCCTGTATCAAGGTGCATCTCAATTATACCAGGTTATCGGAATTGATTAGCTCCATCAATGTAATTTTGCCGCAAATACTCGCTTATATACGATTATTTCCGGGGTAAGTGGTCTTAGAAAAAATATATTAAATCGGTAATAATTATTACCGATTTAAATTTATCAATGCGCTATATTAATTCAGATATAGACATAACAATCCTGTCTTTATTTATTGTTAAAATAAATTTGATTAAATAAGGAGGTGTTTAATTAATAAATTTAGTTTTTCCGGGCAAATATTCATTTGACGTACTCAGCTATTATTTTACATAGCAATATATCAAATAAAATATATAGCATTAATTGATTGGTTTCTGGATGATGACCATAAAGAATATTCAAAAAATATGTGCCGATAAACTCAGTTGTATAAATCTTAAAAGCGAAAACGGATTTTGGTTAAAAGTACTGATATTATCTGTTTTGTTAGTTGCTCTGTTTTTGGGGTCTTTTCTGGTCGGAAGATACGATATATCCATAAAGACGATTATCGACATTTTCGCTTCGAATATTTTCCCTGTTGAGCAGTACTGGGAGGACACCTTGGCGATGGTGGTTCAGCAGGTACGGTTTCCCAGGATAGTCCTGGCAATTCTTATCGGTGGTGCCCTTTCCGTTTCAGGTGCTTCTTACCAGACTCTTTTCAAGAATCCGATGGTTTCACCGGATATACTTGGGGTTTCAGCTGGCGCCGGTTTCGGTGCTGCCTTGGCTATGATAAACGGGGCAAACTGGGTTGGAATACAAGGTTCTGCCTTTGTATTCGGTCTTGCGGCGGTTATCATTGCCTTCACGATTGCTCAGGTATTCGGCGGTAGGTCATTTACGGTTCTGATACTCGGCGGTATCGTGGTTGGCAGTTTTTTTCAGGCACTTTTATCTATCATCAAAACCCTTGCAGATACGGAAAACGAGTTGCCGGCAATTACATTCTGGCTGATGGGGAGCCTCAGCAGGGGTGATAATGATGATATTCTCATAATGCTCCCAGCATTACTCATATCTCTGTTTCTGCTTTTTCTGTTCCGCCACCATATAAACGCACTGTCCGCGGGAGAGGACGTAGCACAAACTATGGGTGTCAATGTGACTCTGGTGAAGACAGTTATTGTTACAAGCTCTACCTTGATGACGGTCGCCTCCGTAGCTGTCTGCGGTATTATCGGCTGGATAGGGTTGGTTATTCCCCATTTCGCTCGCATGCTGGTTGGTGCCAGCTATTCGAAAATAGCAGTGGTTTCTTTTCTGCTGGGCGGTTTTTTCCTTCTGGGCATTGATGATATCATCCGCGGAGTTGAGGGGGTAGAAGTACCGCTGGGAGTGCTTACTGCTCTTATAGGGACTCCTGTGTTCGCTTTTCTCCTTACCAAGTTAAGAAGAGGGTGGAATTGATGTTAAAGGTTGAAAATCTGAAGTTTTATTACAGCAAGGAACATATAGTAATAAAAGACATTTCTTTTGCATTGAATGAGCATGATGTGCTTTGCCTGCTGGGTCCTAACGGAACCGGCAAGACAACTCTTCTTCGTTGTTTGCTGGCGCTCAATAAACCTGTAGCCGGAACGGTTCAAATCGATGGTTTCAATATAACCAGAACTACCTCTCGAAAGTTGGCGAAATACCTGGCTTATGTTCCGCAGGCATCTTCAATGGCTTTTCCTTATGAGGCAGAAGAAATTGTACTTATGGGCCGTATCGCTCATTTGAATCTGGGAGCCAGCCCTACCAGGAAAGACAGGGAAATATGTTGTGAGGCAATGGAATGCCTTGGGATATCACATTTAAGAACGAAATCATTCAATAAGATGAGTGGTGGTGAGCGGCAGATGGTGCTGGTTGCCAGAGCGATGGCTCAGCAAGCGAAAATTCTTATTATGGATGAGCCTACTGCCAATCTCGACTACAGCAATCAGGTAAAAATCCTTCAAATCATTAATCAACTGTCTGAACAGGGATATTCGATATTGATGACCTCACATTTCCCTGACCATGCCTTCCTGGCATGTAACCGGGTAATACTGATGAAAGATGGCGTGGTTATGGCATGCGGGACACCAGATAACGTGGTTACTTCCGATAGCCTTTCTAATCTATATCAGACACAGGTATGTGTTACCGAGGCAACTCTTTATCCGGGAGATACCAGAACAAAGGTATGCATTCCGATAATGAAAAAAAATTCAATATTAAAAAAGGAGAACAATTAAATGCAAAAAGAACAAAAGGACAGGTCGATAAAACTATCAAGGAGGGATTTTATAGCCGGAACGGGAGCGGCCATTTTACTGGGCGTATTGGGTGGATGCAAGCCCGAAACTATCACATCTACAGTTACTTCTACCAAAACAGCAACACAGGTTAACACGAGTACCGTTTCGAACGTCTCAACCGTAACTGAGACCATTATCTCCAATATCACCAGTACAAATACCGTTACCAGTACGGTCACTGAAACCGTAACGCCGGCTTCATCGTTTACCGTAACCGATATGGCGGGACGCACAGTCGAAATTCCGGCTGTCATTAATAAAATTGCCACATTCGGCTCCATTGGTGTTTTGAATGCTATGGTTGAGACTATAGGGTGTGGGTCTAAAATTGCCAACCAGATGTCTGCCAGCTTTACCAAGACGGATAAATGGAAATACCAGTATGTTTTCGCCCCGCAGGTTGCCGATGGTCCCGTGCTGGAAGTGGGTGGGGAAATAGACATTGAAGCCGTCCTCCAGCTCGACCCTGATGTTTGCCTGTGTATGACTGAGGCAACGGCAGCTCTTCTTGAAGAAAAAGGGCTGGCTGTTGTTTATCTTGAATGGCAAACCCTCGATGATGTCGAACCGTGTATCACCTTGCTGGGAGAGATTTTCAGCAAGCAGGATATAGCAGCTGATTATATCGAGTACTTTAATAATAAAGTCGCTGAAGCCGAGTCGCTTACTGCAGGGCTTGCCGACGAGGACAAAAAGACAGTCCTGTATGGCAACATCACAACTTACACTCAGCCTCATGCTATCGCCGAATGGTGGATTGCCGAAGCAGGTGGTATCAGCGTGACTAATACCGGACGAGATCTGGAAGCTGTTGCCAGTTATACTTATACGCTTGAAGACCTGCTTTTATGGAATCCCGATGTAATGGTAACTACTGCAAATACGATGGCAGCTGAACTATTGGCAATGGATACCCTGAAAAGTATTAATGCTATCAAGAATAACGAAATATATTATATTCCCACCGTAGCGCATGTATGGGGCAATCGTACACCAGAACAGCCACTGACAGTATTCTGGATGATGAATAAGCTTTACCCTGATATTATGCCGGTTGATACTCTAAAAGAAGAAATACGCTATTTTTACAGCCATTTCTTCCTTACCAATCTGACGGATGAACAACTGATCGAAATTATTGGCTAGCAGAAGAAAATTATAAGGAGAAAAAAGTGGGGAATCCGATACTTATCGATACTATTGAGCATGTGAACAGAATTCTGGGAAAGAGCATAGATAATTTGACAGTCGAGCGAGCTGTATTCGGATTGTTCTTCTCCGGGGTTAAATTGAGTGATGGCAACGGCGGGCTTTGCTTTACCCCTATAAAAGAGATTCCTGAAGCGGTTTGCTGTCCCAGTTCGGCAAAGGCGATGCCACTTTCCGGGAAACTGGCAGGCAGGAGTGTCAAGGCATATCTGGATGACATATTCGGAGAAAACATACTGAAAAAGACGCTTGGCATTGCTGTATTGAACGCTTTAAGCGCATCGTGCTGGAACATGATGCCAAATAAGGGTTATGAAATCCAATCCGGCAAGGATGCCTTCGATGACATCGAAATTCTGCCCGGTATTAAATCTGTGGTGGTCGGCGCGCTGGTCCCCATAATCAGGAAGCTTATTGCTGCCAAGTCCGATTTCCGCATTCTCGAAATGGATTCATCTACGCTGAAAGAGAAGGAGTTGCCTTATTTTGCCGAAGCAGGCAGGGCACAGGAATTCGTCCCCGGCGCCGATTTACTGGTTATTACAGGAACGACAGTGCTCAACGACACACTTCCTGGGTTGCTCGAGATGGCAAAACCGGGGGCGCAAATCATCGTAACCGGCCCTACAGCCAGTATGCTGCCGGAAGCCTTTTTCTGCCGGGGTGTGACGACTCTGGGAGGCATCGTGGTTACCAAACCCGACGAATTACTGGATATTATCAGCGAAGGCGGCTCTGGTTATCACTTCTTTGGGAAAAGCGCCGAAAGAACCATTATCAATCGAAAATAATAAATATCGAGGAGGATGGAATTTATGGAAAATTATCAGGAAGCTCTGGAAAAAGTATTGCAGTATATTCATATACTGGATATCGAAGAGAAACCACTTTTCGATACTATCGGGCAGGTCCTTGTTGAAGATGTATATTCGGAATTTGATTTGCCGCTTAAAGACCAGGCCATGCCGGATGGCTATGCTGTAAGGTCTGCAGATATAACATATGCCAGTGATAAAAATCCGGTCAGCCTGTGTATTATCGAGACGGTGAGGGCAGGTTATCTGCCTAAAAACAGGATAAAAAGCGGGACTGCAATCCGCATCATGACCGGCGCTGTTATGCCAGAGGGGGCCGATTGTGTTGTCAGGTTTGAATTTACTGATGAGCCCGGTAACAAAAGCGGGCCGAACTACAACAATCCGACAGAAGTTAAGGTATATAGGGCAGTCGATTCGGGAACAGGTATATCCAGGAAGGGGATGAGCGTCAAGAAAGGAATGCTGGTTTTATCTAAAGGGGTAACGATAGGCCCTGCCCAGATTTCCGTATTGGCGACAATCGGGAAAACCATGGTGAAGGTTATCCGCCGCCCGGTTATAGCGGTGATTTCTTCTGGGGACGAACTAATCGAACTGGGGCAACCCCTGTCACCAGGCAAATCCTACAACTGTAATGAGATGGCAATTGCCTCCTTGGTCTCCCATTACGGCGGTATCCCGAAGGTATTGGGCATTGCCAGTGATAGCGAGAAATCGGTTAGCGATAAAATCAAAAGGGGAATGAGAGCAGATGCCATTATTACCAGTGGCGGCGTTTCTAAAGGTGATTTCGACCTTGTTCGCAGTGTGTTAAATAAGCTGGGGGAAGTGGTCTTTACGAGGGTCGAAGTAGGGCCTGGCGCCTCTGTATCTTTCGGATATGTAATTAAAGAAGATGAAAAACGGAGAGGTTCAACTATTCCGGTGTTTGCCCTTGCAGGCCCTCCCGCAGGGTGCTTAATTAATTTCGAAATGCTTGTCAGACCATCGATATTCAAGATGATGGGGAAGAACAATATAGAACATACTATGATAGAGGCGGTCGCAAAGGATGTTGCACCTGCAAAAATGCCAATGACCTTTGCCAGATGGTCGAGATTGGAAAAAGAAAATGGGGATTACAGCGTCGAGATAAGCAGAGTCGAAACTTCAGGTGCGCTAGCTGCTATAGGGTCTGCCAACGCTCTTACTTTCATTCCGAAGGGAACGGTGATTAACAGGGGGGATAGAATTCCCGTATTACCACTTGATTGGTCATAAAAAATTATTCCTGTAGTTAGAAAATTAAAAAGAGGAGTTTAGAATGAATAAAAGTCAGCAATCATTAATGGAGCTATCATTTCCGGCTGGAATGGATAAAATTGAAAAGGTGACCGAAGGTTACCAGGTCTTTCAGACGTTATCAGCTGCTATTAATCTGGGGTTGTTCGATTATTTAGCCAGAGAAGGTGCCAGTGACCGGAAGGTAATTGCTGAGGGCATCGGAATCAACGGCATGTTCTCCAGGTGTTTTCTGGACACGCTGGTCGAAATCGGATTGCTCTCTAAACAGGATGAGAATTACAGCAATAGCGCTTTAGCAAATGATTTTTTGGTTAGCAGCAGCCCGTTTTACCATGGGGATTGGGTAAGGAATATTGGCCGCGGTAATCATTGGGGCAATCTGGAGGAGTCGTTAAAGCGTGAAAAGCCGGAGATAAGGAATACGGGCAGCGGTCCGGGCGAATCTTTTTTAAGTGCACTGGCGGAAACTTCGTTAAGAGGGGAACTACAGGCGGTAACCCAAGCTATCGCCGGGTGGAGCGGTTTCGCAAAAGCAAAATCGCTTTTAGACCTCGGTGGTGGGCATGGTTTATATGCCATTGCGCTCTGTCAGGCTAATCCGAATCTGACAGGCATAGTGTTTGATAAACCTGAGGTAACGAAAACAACACAAAAATATATTGAAAAATATCAGATGGTGGGGCACGTATCCACGCAGGGTGGGGATATTTGTACCGACAGTTTCGGGGTGGGTTTCGATATCGTTATTGTTTCACATCTGTTATACAAATTCCGTAAAGAACTGGAGCCGTTTTTCGACAAGGTCTACAAAGCACTGAATCCGGGTGGATTGCTGGTTACCAATCACTGGTTCTGCGCTTCCGGATGTACTGCCGAAGGCAGCAGTGTTAAAGAACTGGCAAAATCGCTGCAGAGCTTCGGACATCCGCTGTGCCATATCGAAGACTTTTACAGGATTTTCGAGAATAAAGGCTTTAAGATAATCGTAAAAGCGGATATTCCGAGTTCTCATGGTACATCATTCCTGCAATTATCGGTTAAAGAATCCACACGTAAGGGAACCGAAGCACATTCGTGTTGCTGTTAATTCGATAATTATTAGTAAAAAACTAATCATTAAGGGGAAAAGAGGTATTTTCTTATAAAAAATATTTATCGCAAAGCTGTTAGTTAATTCATGGATTTAAGGAGTAAAAAATGGAAGAAAAAAAGAAATCGATAGTCTCACGCAGAACTTTTATTGCAGGGTCGGGCGCGTTGCTCTTGTCTGCTTTACTTGGCGGATGCAAGCAGGAGACCCTTACTTCTACCGTTACGTCTACTAAAACCAGCACATTACTCAATACCATTACCAATGTCTTGACTACGACCGAAACGGTAACGGTTACCGAGGCTGCATCTCAACCGGCAACCAGGGTAATTACAGATATGGCGGGGAACCATGTTACCGTTCCCTACGAAATTAACAGAATTGTGATTACCTGTTACGGCGGAGCCACCCATGAAGTTGCAGCAATGGGTGCCGCATCCAAAATAGTGGCACAACCTAATATGAATACATTTCCGGCATTTTTAAGAATGTACCCCGAATTTAGTGAAATTCCTTTTGTCGGCTCGTTTTCCGATGTGAACATCGAGGAGTTGCTGGAATTAAATCCGGATGTGGTTATCGCCAGTATGACCAGCATGCAGATGAATCATGAAATTGCCGAAGTCGGGGTTCCGGTAATCTCGATTTATACATCAATGTACAGTGTTGCCACCGACCTTGAGAAAGAATTCAGCATGATGGGGCAGTTACTCAATAATACCGAAAAATCGGATGAGTTAAATAATTTCTGGAATCAACAACTGCAGGTAATTGACGAGCATTTACAGAATATCTCTGTTGAAGACCGGAAAAAAGTTTACTATTCCATCGGCCCTTTGACTCGTACTACCGGCAACACGTTATGGGGGCATGCCTTGATTACTGCAGCGGGCGGAATAAATGTCGGGGAACAACTTGAAGGAACTCTGAATATTGATGCCGAGCAAATAATTGAATGGAATCCGGATGTAATAATAATCAGGAGAGGGTCTGGTACTGGTTTGGTCAATATCAGCGATTTTACAGATAATGTCCAGATGCAAGGTATAAACGCAGTAAAAAATAACCAGGTATACGGTTGTCCCATCGGCAGTTTCTGGTGGGATTGTCCTGCTCCCGAGATGATTCTGGGAATAGTATGGCTGGCAAAAACACTCTATCCTGAACAACTGGCAGATATCGAACTTGAAGCCCTGACTAAAAGTTTTTACAGGCAATTCTATGACTATGAACTGACTACTGAGGAGTTCGAGGGGTTTTTGTCACAGGATTCATAAAGAGTTAAATATCTTTTTTTAATAAATAAGCCGTTAGTTAATTTTATAGATTTAAGGAGTAAAAAAATGGAAGAAAAAAAGAAATTGATAATCTCACGTAGAACTTTTATTGCAGGGTCGGGCGCGATGTTCTTGACTGCTTTACTTGGCGGGTGCAAGCCGGAGACCCTTACTTCTACCGTTACGTCTACTAAAACCTCGACCTTGTTAAGCACGATTACAAATGCTTTAACTGCCACTGAAACGGCAACGGAAACAAATCTTGTAACAAACACCAAAACGGTAACAGCTACGGCTACCATTACCGAGACCGTCACGCAACCTTCAACTAAAGTCATTACCGATATGGGGGATATACGGGTTACCGTACCTTATGAGATAAACAGGATAGTCGTAACATGTATGGGTGGGGCTACTCACGAGGTAGCTGCCATTGGCGGTGCTTCTAAAATTGTTGCTCAACCATCCATGCAAAAATTTCCTGTTCTTCTGAAAATTTATCCTGATTTTATAAATCTGCCGACTGTCGGTACGTTCAACAATATCAATATCGAAGAGATTCTAACCCTGGAACCCGATGTGGTAATCAACAGTAAAACATCGACGGAAGGCAACCAGGATATAACGAACGTGGGGGTTCCCGTAATCAGAGTCAATACCGGACGAAGCGATATAACCGGTATTTTAGATGAATTCGCGATGACAGGGGAATTGTTGAATAATACACAGAGGTCAGACGCTCTGATAGCTTTTTGGAGTGAGCAATTAGATATTATCGAAGAACGTCTACAGAATATCCCTGTTGAAAACAGGAAAAAGGTGTACTATGTTCTGGGTGCGATAACTCATACCAACGGCAGTGAGGCATGGGGACAGACGCTGATTACAACAGCAGGCGGTATCAATGTGGCGGAGGAAATCAGGGCTGAAAGTGATATCGTTCTCGAACAATTGCTGGCATGGAATCCCGATGTAATGATACTCAGCAGTAATGAGGGAACATTCGTAAGTGTCGAGGATGTTACCGGTAATGCTCAGTTACGGAATATAAAAGCTGTGGAAGATAGGGAGCTCTATCTTTGCCCATTGGGTACTTTCTGGTGGGACCGTCCTGCGCCCGAAGCAATTCTGGGTATTACCTGGCTGGCAAAAACCCTGTATCCCGAACAGTTTACAGATGTCGACCTGAAAGCTTTGTCGAAGGATTTCTATAACAGGTTTTACGATTATGAGCTGAGCGATGATGAATTTGACGCATTTTTAAATCCTACGGCATGATAAAAAACAGGGGCGGGGAGTTGAATCCTCCCCGCCCCTTAATAACTGAGTTTTTTATTTTTCTGTCCACAACCACGCCGGTTCCGTAGGCGATAAACTCGGCTGCATTCTGCATCACCATCGCCGTTCCGAATCTCATATCGGTAATAGCCTTTGACAACTATTGTCTCCGTCACAATCAATTCGGTAGCTATCAAGAATTTTCATCAGCATCTTTTTTCCTGGCTTTCTTTTTGCGTTCGTTAACCGCATTCTGCAATATCAGCTCTATTTGTCCGTTGACACTGCGGAACTCCTGGGCTGCCCATTCATTCAGGTTCTCCCATAGTTCTTCATCTATGCGCAGCAGATAACTCTTGCGCCCCCCTTTTTTCTTTTGCATGGGTAGCCTTTCCCTTTATCTATTGATAGAGTGTCCCCGCATTGATAACAGGCGTGGTCGAGGATTCACTGCATAGAACTACCAGGAGGTTGGATACCATGACCGCCTTGCGCTCTTCATCCAGTTCGACCAGATGTTTATCAGCCAGTTGATTCAGAGCCATTTCCACCATGCTGACGGCGCCGTGAACTATCTGGCTTCTGGCGGCAACCACTGCCGATGCCTGTTGGCGGCGCAGCATCGCTTCAGCAATTTCCGGAGCATAAGCTAAATGGCTGAGCCTTGCTTCGATAACATGTACGCCTGCCCTATCCAGCCTTTCCTGTAGTTCGGCTTCGAGCATCTGGCTGATTTTGTCGGTGCTGGAACGCAGGGTTAATTGTTCCTGCCCCATATCTTCAAAGGAGTCATAGGGATAAGATTGAGCCAGGTGGCGTACAGACGCCTCACTCTGGATGATAACATACTGTTCGTAGTTATCGACATCGAAGAATGCCTTGAAGGTATCATCCACTTTCCAGACGATTACGGCGGCGATCTCGATAGGGTTCCCGATCTTATCGTTGACCTTTAGCTTCTGTCCACTCAGGTTGCGTGCCCTTAAACTGATTTTTTTCTTGATGAAAAACGGGTTTGCCCAGAAAAAACCATTCTGCCTGACTGTGCCGGCATATTTCCCAAAGAGCACCATAACCTTAGCTTCATTGGGATTAACGATAAATAAGCCAGGAAACACCAGAATTGAATCCGCGATTATTAGTACAACCGCGAGGATGGTCATCCATGCATCGCTTCCATCTGCATTCAAGATGAACAAGACAATAGCTGCAGCCAGCAGAATAAGCCCGACGGCCAGCATAAAAAAACCATTATAAACCTTTGTAACCTTTTCTGACATCGATGTACCTCCTTTGTTATATCATTATGATATCACAATAATATCATAAGCGCTCTTTATAAGTCAATATCTTTGTGAAAGCATACTCAATTCTTCTGCCGCTGGTAGATTTGAAGGACAGGCTCCTTTGGGCACGATGTGGTTACC
>CAZJVO010000002.1:0-36116 GCA_964549815.1 uncultured Dehalococcoidales bacterium
CGGAACCCACTCCGGTTGTAAGCTATGGGGTGGTGGACAAACAAGCAGGTGGAGCAATCGTAATTACCGCCAGCCACAACCCCGCTAAATGGAATGGCTTTAAGGTTAAATCGAAGGACGGCGCCAGCGCTCCTGAAGAGGTGATATTTGAAATCGAGAAAAACATAGCAGGTCTCATCGAAACCGGAAGAATAAACCGCCTTCCGCTTGACGATGCTATCGACAGGGGGCTGGTGGAATACACCGACCTGTATCCTGCCTATGAAGTTCAAATCGCAAGACTGGTTGATTTAGACGGCATTAAGAAAGCCAAACTGAAAATCGCCGTCGATTCGATGCATGGGGCAGGTGCCGGATACTTCAAAGCCCTGCTGAAAGACACCGGCTTCGAGATTATAGAAATCAACGACCAGCCTAACCCTGCATTTCCAGGTATGAAACAGCCTGAGCCAATTGCTGTCAACCTTACCAGACTTTCAGAGCTGGTAAAAGCAAAAAGAGCCGACGTAGGGCTGGCAACCGACGGTGATGCCGACCGAATCGGTGTTATGGATGAAAACGGCAATTTTTTGACCCAATTACAGGTGTACGCCCTCCTGGCGCTATACCTGCTCGATGTCAGGAAGCAGCGCGGAGCCATCGTCAAGACAATCACGACCACCGGCATGCTGGATAAACTCGGAAAGATATATGACGTCCCCGTTTACGAGACGAAGGTCGGTTTTAAATACGTGGCACCTTTAATGCTGCAACACGATGCCCTTATCGGCGGAGAGGAGAGCGGGGGATATGGCTTGAGAGGGCATATCCCCGAGCGCGATGCCCTGCTGGCAGGGCTGTGTTTTATCGATTTCATGGTAAAAACAGGGAAAAAGCCTTCAGAGTTGCTGAAGGATTTATATGATAAAGTCGGAGAGCACTACTACGACAGGCTGGATATAGAGTTTCCTGAAAATCAGAGGGCAAGCATCATCAGCCGCATCAAAAACAGCCATCCGAAAACTATAGATAACGTCAGTGTGGTAAAAGAAGATACCATCGACGGGTTCAGGTATACTTTATCGGATGGGTCATGGCTGTTGATCCGTTTTTCGGGGACGGAGCCGCTGCTGCGAATCTATACTGAAAGCCACAGCATGGATATGGTCAAAAGACTGCTGGAAATCGGCAAAAAAATAACCGGAGTTTGATTATATGATAGATTTAGACGACCCCAGTGTATACAGCAAATATGACCTTGAAAAAATGCTCAATCACCTCAATAATTTCCACGAGCTCTGCCGTGAGGCATGGCGAAAAGCGATGCTGCTGGAGATTCCTGCCGATTATGCCGATGTCGACAGGGTAATGATTCTGGGGATGGGAGGGTCTGCTATTGGCGGAGACCTTATCTCACGGCTGACTTTAAATGAGTCTGAGATTCCCATCACTGTAAACCGCAGTTATGACCTGCCGGCATACGTCGATGAAAGAACGCTTTTGATTGCCTGCAGCTATTCGGGGTACACCGAAGAGACGCTCTCTGCCCTTGGGCAGGGATTAAATATAAACGCAAAATGCATGGTGATTTCGACAGGGGGGAGACTCAAAGAGATTGCCGAAGAACGACACCTCCCTTTATTTACATTCGACTATAATGCCCAGCCCCGCGCCACCCTCCCGTTCAGCTTCATGGCCGAATTCTGCACTCTGCAGAAACTGGGAATCATAGGCGATAAATCGGCAGACATAGCGGAAACAATAAAGATTCTGGAGCAGCTCTCAGAACAACTGGATATCACGATTCCGATAGAGAACAATCAGGCTAAACAGATGGCACAAAAACTCTACGGCAAGTTTATTTTCATCTATGGGTCGGAGATAACCACCGAAGTGGCTTACCGGTGGAAGACTCAGTTCAACGAAAACAGCAAGAACTGGGCAGCCTGCGAAGCCTTCTCCGAGCTGAACCATAATACCATCGTCGGCTATCAATTCCCGCCAGATTTTATAAATAACGCCCTGATTATACTCCTGCGCTCCACCCTTTTATCGGAACCGATTCTGAAGCGATATCAGGCTACCTGCCGTATACTGGAACACAGTAAAATCAAGCACAGCATAATAGATATCGGCGGAGAGAGTGCGCTGGCACAGATGTTGAGCCTGGTGCTACTGGGAGATTATATCAGCTATTACCTGGCTATCTTAAACGAAGTAGACCCGACACCCATCGAGACCATCGATAAACTGAAGCGCGAGCTCAGAAAAAACCAACCCTGATCGTCATTTCTACCTTTGCAAAACGTAGGGGCGACCAATGGTCGCCCGCCCTTATACGTATATAGCGGCATCAAAAAGACAATTATCGTGGCAAATCCCCTTTGATTCCCCTTTTCCAAAGTGGAAGAATATGCTCATCTTCAATCGAAGAGAATATTTTGTTTTTATCAATTATAGTGCTATGGATTGCAAATTGACGCCGCTATGGTTTCCCGATGCATCGGGACTCACCACAAACGGCTTTTATTAAGGGACTCACGATGTTTGCATTTCCATGCTTAAATTAATATTCATTACATGAGGTGGCTGAAATATTACTAATATCTGATGATATTAATATAAACACGAGAAAAATACGAAATATAATTCGTGTCTAAGTACCTCTATTAAGTCTTTTTGCTAATCCTGGTCCTTTTATATCTTTACGTATTTTTCTCGCTGAAGTTCCCCCTGCAAGCCTTTTCCCAATTCCAGGCCCAGTAATGTCTTTTCTAATTTTTCTTGCCATTTAGTATCCTCCTAAGATATTACCAAATCAAAGACATGGCACAAGGACATTTATTATTCAATACTTTACGATATTAAAAATTTAAGGAAATCAGGCTTATTCTTTCTACTCATAACTAATAATTAAATCGTTTTATTTTGGTAAATGCCTTATCTTTCTAATGGTCTCTTTCTCATAAGAAGATATTTTATTACACTTATTAATATGATTTTGTAATCCACGATTAGTAAAAAATCCTCCACACACTGGGCAAGGAACATTTTTTGGAGTTAGTCTGGTCATATAATACCCCCCTTAAAACATCTGTAATAAAATTAATCCGCAATGAAAGTAGCATATCCTCGACTTATGTTATAGGTAATTGTCCAATTACCTATTTGGATATTACTTAATTTAAATCCTATACCAATAGCACCCCTCGTGTATTGACTACTCATATAATTAGCATGGTGCATTGAACTATTCTTCCATAGCTCATATAACTCTTGACTGCTACCAACCCCACCCATTGCAATATTTTCGCCATATCCCATATTTGAATGTACAAGCTTATCTATAGTAGCCATATAGATACTATACTCCTTTGCTTGATTTGCCATATTATCATCCCAAATTAATGGTGGTCTACCTTGGTTTATTCGTTCACTATTAATCAAATCAAAGGTACCTTTTGCTATATCATCTGAATTATAATACTGATTTACAGTAAATGTAGTAAATATCATCCATAATGATATAAAAAGAAGAATTGCACCAACTAATTTCATCATAACTTTTATATAAAAATTATACTCGTGTATGTTTTCATGTCAATACATATACGATAAATTTGAAGATAATTTTTTCATATCGTGTTTAAAAGGCAATTTTTAGTTAAAAACAAAAAAGGCCGCAAAGCCGGTAGCCTTGCAGCCTTCTCTCTTCCATATAAAATCGCAGGATGTATATTAACGCTTTGTATATTGAGGCGCCTTGCGAGCACGCTTAAGACCAGGCTTCTTCCTCTCCTTGGCACGCGAATCACGCGTGAGGAGGCCATCCCCTCTTAAAGCCGCCTTATACTTCTCGTCTTCCTTTAACAGAGCACGCGAAATGCCCATCGAGATTGCTTCAGCCTGTCCGGATATACCACCGCCATTTACCTTGACAGAGATATCGAATTTTCCCATGGTCTGGGTAACAATCAGCGGTTTCACGATAGCCTGCCGATGTTCCAAACAGTCAAACCGCTCTTCGTATGGCATACCATTGATTATAATTTCTCCGCTCCCAGGTGCCAGCCTTACCTGAGCAACAGCTGTTTTACGCCTGCCTGTTCCCTGCGAATAAGTCTTCTTTTTCAAAGCTCCCCTCACAAACTTTCAACCGATTTATTTCTTAGCAGCTACCTGCGCTGCATGGGGATGAGCATCCCCCGCATATACCTTTAATTTCTTTATCATGCTGTTGCCCAGCCGATTATGAGGCAACATCCCTTTAACAGCATGCTCAATGACAAATTCCGGTTTGGTCTTCATCATTTCATCCAGAGAGATAGTTTTAAACCCGCCAGGGTAACCCGAATGCCTGTAATAGAACTTACCCGTCCCTTTGTTGCCACTGGTACGTATCTTCTCTGCATTGATAACCACCACATAATCCCCAGTGTCTATATTACGAGTGAACATCGCTTTGTTCTTACCCATAAGTAAACGGGCAACCTCCGTAGCCAGGCGACCCAGCACCTGGTCCGTAGCATCGATAACATGCCATTCCCGTTTAATATCCGTAGCTTTTGCACTATATGTTTTCACTATTTTCTTCCCCTAAGAATTTATTATAATTAACTTTCATCAGGCACAACCCTTTGGCAGGAGCCGCAGGACCGGCCAAACCAAGTTTTCTCGCATCCATTATACTATGAAACTCTCCTCCCGTCATCTTCCCCTGCCCGACCCTGATAAGAGCTCCGATAGTGTTACGCACCTGGTGCGGCAGAAAGGAGTTAGCTATAATATCAAAAACAACCAGCTTACCTTTTCTATCGAAACAGGCTTTATCAACCCGACGCCTCGTGCTTTTTAATCTCACTCCCAGATTACTGGTAAATGAAGCAAAATCATGCTCACCGACAAGCTGCTGGGCTACCTGATTCATAGCCTCGATATCCAGCTCTCCGCTGACCAGGAAAGAATAATCCTCCCATAGCGGTGAACGCACCCGGTTATTCAATATGTAATACTTATATTCCCGACTTACAGCCCTGCTTCTCACGTTGAATGAATCTTCAACCCTGTAAGCCGCCTTAATCGCTATATCAATCGGCAGATAATAATTCAAGCCGCTTACAAACTTATCGAGCACTATTGCCGATTTCGTTTTAAAGCTGACCACCTGCCCTTTCGCATGCACACCAGTATCTGTCCTGCTGGCCGATGAAACCCTCGATTTCTCACCGGTTAATCGATACAGAGCTTTTTCCAGTTCGCCCTGCACAGTGGGAAGTTTTGCTTGCAACTGGAACCCAAAATAATTACTTCCCTTATACTCGACAATCAGAACCAGCCTTCTGATTTCACTATCTGCCGGAGAGAAATTCTCCCCCATTATTAACAACCCTTATTCAAATTTTAATAAAACTGACTATTTAGCTTTTTCAACCAGCTCCAGCTGCACCATCTGTGCACCATCGCCCTGCCGAGGCCCCAGCTTGATAATACGGGTATAACCCCCCTGCCTCTGCGCAAATCTCGGTGCGATGTCCGACAAAACCTTATCCACTACCCTCGAATCGTAAACAAAGGTTAACATCTGGCGCCTGGCAGCCAGGTCATTACGTTTACCCAAAGTAATAGTTTTCTCCGCCAGACTCTGAATCTCCTTTGCCTTAGCTTCAGTGGTTACAATCTTCTCATAATCCAGTAAATCGGTCACCAGGTTGCGGAACATAGCCTTCCTGTGCGCCGAATCCCTATCGAACTTTCTTCCAGCTACTTTATGCCTCATTTTTGCCTCTTCCTGCTTGTTTATCTATTCGGCAGATTCTTTCTTTTTATTCTTCTTAGGTGAAGACTCTTCCTCTTCTTCCCCACCCATACTGAGAGAGAAGTTTAGCCCCAGCGCCTTAAGACGGTCCTGTACTTCCTGTCGTGACTTTTGACCAAAATTACGCAAGCCCAATAGTTCTTTTTCACCTGTACTGACAAGCTCTCCCACAGTACTGATGCCGCTGCGGCGCAGGCAGTTCATAGCCCTGACAGAAAGGTCGAGTTGCTCTACTGGCATATTGAACAGGTCCTGAGGTATCGAGGCCTTTAAAGCCTTCTTCTCTTCAGCAATCTGTGAAGCCTTGCTATACTCAACGAATGGTGCCATTTGCTCTACCAGTATGGATGCCGCACTGCTCATAGCATCTGAAGGAGTGATGGTGCCATCCGTCCAGATTTCAAGATATAAACGCTCACGGCTGGTAGTCTCACCCACATGCATCGGCTCTATGTTGTAATTTACCTTGCGGACCGGCGTAAAAATGGCATCGATGGGAATGGTCCCGACGGACAGGTTATCTGTCGATTCGGCAGCCTTAAAACCCATGCCGATTTCCACATCGAAATCTACATAGAATCTCGCTTCCGGAGAATCCACCGTAGCGAGATACAACTCTGGATTCACAATTTCAAAATCCATCGACGGATTGATATCGCCTGCATAAACCGGGCCTTCTTTCTGTTTCTCCAGCGACAGTCTGGCAGGTTTATCCGAAAGCGATTTCAAACGCATTGCTTTGACGTTAAGTATAAACTCCAGGACATCCTCTTTTACATAGGGAATGGGAGAAAACTCATGCTGCACCCCCTCGATTCGGATTTTGGTAACAGCAGCCCCTGGAAGATACCCTAAAAGTACACGACGCAAAGCATTACCAATAGTAGTCCCAAACCCCTTTTCCAGAGGTTCGACCATAAAGCGCCCGTATTTATCGTCACTTTCCACACATTCTATATTAGAAACAGCTAAACCAAACAAAAGCCACCTCCTTGCCAACCCGCCTATCTTGAGTAATACTCAACTACAGACGCTATATTGTATTTTGCCTCGATATCATCGGGCGTCGGCAAAGATAGAACCTTACCAACGAGCTTCTCCTTATCCAGGTTCAACCATCCTGGGACCGTCTTGCTTCCGATATTCTTGGACACCATCTTATAGTATTCATTCTTGACGCTGTTGCCATGCCAGCCTATAACATCCCCTTCCTTTATCAAACAGGAAGGGATATCGGTCTTTTTGCCGTTAACATCGATGTGCCCATGCTGAACCAACTGGCGAGCCTGAGCCCTGGAATCGGCAAATCCAAGGCGAAAAACTACATTATCCAGACGCCTTTCAAGCAATACCAGGAGGTTTTCACCGGTGATGCCGGTCTTTCTTTCAGCCTCTGCAAATATACGCCTGAACTGTCTTTCTAATACACCATAGCTATAACGTACCTTCTGTTTCTCACGCAGCTGCTCGCCGCGATCCGAAATACGTCGGCGGCGTCCGGGCTGAGGCCCGGGAGCCTTAGGACGCCTATCGAGCGTGCACTTGGCAATACATTTACTGCCCTTAAGCATCAATTTATCACCACTGCGCCTGCACAGGCGGCAAACTGCTTCATTATATCTGGCCATTCTTTAGACTCTCCTCCTTTTAGGCGGGCGGCAACCATTATGCGGGATGGGAGTTATATCCCTGATACTGGTGATATATAACCCCGAAGCCTGCAATGCACGCACAGCTGCTTCACGACCACTTCCCGGCCCCTTAACATATACATCCACCTGCCGCAAACCATGTTCCATCGCCTTATGGGCAGCATTGGTAGCTGCCATCTGAGCCGCAAACGGTGTGCCTTTGCGCGAACCCTTAAAGCCGGCGGCACCGGCACTTGAGGATGCAATAACGTTACCTGCGGGGTCGGTCAAAGATATTATCGTATTGTTAAAAGTTGCCTGTATATAAGCCCTTCCGCTTGGAATAGACTTCCGGTCTTTTTTACTTACTTTTGTTTTTGCCTTTTTATTAGGTGCCATATGTTTTATTTCTCCCTTAATTCTACGTCTTAGCCATGCCGCGCTTCTGTCCTCTACCGGCTACTGTCTTCTTCTCACCCTTTCTGGTGCGGGCATTGGTTCGTGTTCTCTGTCCACGAACGGGAAGATTACGGCGATGCCTCAGACCACGATAACAGCCGATATCTATCAGGCGCTTAATATTTAAAGTTACTTCTTTCCTGAGTTCACCCTCGACTATATACTCACGGTCAATTATTTCACGCAGGCGGCTGTACTCTGCTTCTGTCAAATCCTCCGCCTTAGTTGCAGGGTTAATACCAGCCTTCTCCAATATCTTCTGACTGGTGGTGGGACCAATACCATGAATATACTGCAATGAATATTTAATTTGTTTATTTCTAGGGATATCAACCCCAGCTATACGTGCCATTCATTCCTCCTTAAAAATACCCTGCTAACCCTGACGCTGCTTATGCTTGGGATTGGTACAGATATTCCTGACCACGCCGTGCCTTTTTACTATCTTGCATTTTTCACATCGTCTTTTGATTGATGCTCTAACTTTCATTATAACCCCTTATCTACTTTCCCCTGATAAGCCGCTTATTTCAAACGATAAGTTATTCTCCCGCGACTGAGATCGTAGGGAGATAACTCAATCAATACCTTATCCCCGGGTAATATTCTAATGTAGTGTACTCTTATTTTACCAGAAATATGGGCTAAAACTCTATGCCCATTCGCCAGCTCTACATTGAACGTGGCATTAGGCAGAGCCTCTACCACCACACCTTCAACCTCAATAGCCTCTTTTTTAGCCATAATTTCCATCCCTATAACATGGTGAGCACCTCGGGCTCACCACCGGTAACAGCAATAGTATGCTCGAAATGTGCTGACAGGCTCCCATCGGCAGTATATACTACCCAGCCGTCCTTGCCCTGCCTGGTATGCCAGTCCCCGATATTAATCATCGGCTCGATAGCCAGCGTCATCCCCTTTCGCAGCTCAATCCCGGTCCCCCGGGTGCCAAAATTCGGGATAAGCGGGTCCTCATGCATTTGCCTGCCGATGCCGTGCCCCGTATATTCTCGCACTACCGAAAAACCCCTCGACTCGGCATATTCCTGCACAGCAGCCCCTATATCTCCCAATCTGGCTCCATCATGCGCAGCAGCAATCCCGGCGGCCAGAGCCCCTTCGGTAACCTGCATAAGCTCTTTCGCTTTAGGGCTGAGCTCACCCACCCCTATTGTTATCGCCGAATCCCCCTGGAAACCTTCATATATTGACCCGGCGTCTATTGAGACGATATCGCCATTCTTAATAATTCTATCGCCGGGAATACCATGCACTATCTCGTCATTAATCGAAACACAAATACTGGCGGGGTAACCATAATACCCCTTGAACGACGATTTCGCACCCAGCCTTTTCAATTCATTAGCCGCTATCAAATCCAGTTCCTTTGTTTTCATCCCCGGCTGCACGCTGTTCTTAAGAACCAGCAACACCTCAGCTACAATCCGCCCGGCCTCTCGCATGATTGCGATTTCCTTTTCGGATTTTAATTTAATACTCATTATTATTTATTTAAAGGGCACTCTCACGAAGAGCCTTTATAATCCTCTGTGTTATATCTCCCACCTCTCCTTCACCATCCACTTCTATCAATCTTCCCGACTTCCGATAATATTCTATCAAGGGAGAGGTCTCATTAAAATAGACCTTGAGTCTGTTTTTTATCGTTTCTATATTATCATCAGGTCTCTGATAAAGCTCGCCGCCGCATTTGGGGCATCTTTTCTGTTCTTCGGTTAAAGCCCCCTCCATGCTGTAGGGTGTCTGACAATTACGGCATACCCAGCGCCCGCTCAACCGCCGTATCAGTTCCCCCTCTCCGACTTTTATATATACCGCCTTATCAACCTTTTTATTCTGTTTTTTGAAAGCTTCATCCAGTGCTTCAGCCTGCACCAGATTCCTGGGAAAGCCATCCAGGATGGCACCACCCCGACTCTCAGGCGCAGCCAGTTTATTTAACACCATCTGTACCGTTATCTCATTGGGGACCAGAACCCCCTTCTCCATATATTCTTTAACCTTTTTACCCAACTCATCCCCACGCTCGACGGCCTGACGAAACAAATCCCCCGATGCTATAGGCACCAGTCCAAATTCAGCTGCAACCCCAGTAGCCTGTGTTCCTTTACCAGCACCCGGCGCACCCAGGAATACAATATACAACCCTGTTCCGCCTTTATCCACTTATTTTATTTAATGAAGCCTTCGTAGCGTCGCATCGAAAGCTGGGCTTCCATTTGCTTCATAGTATCCAGTACTACACCAACCACGATAAGCATACCGAAGCTGGACAGCGTAAGAGTGGTAACATCGCTCACCAGGCTAACAATAAAGGGCATTACAGCAACCACTGCCAAAAATAGCGCTCCACCCCAGGTTATACGCTCTATGACCCCGCTCAGGTAAGCCGCCGTTTGCTTCCCTGGCCTGATACCTGGAACAAAACCACCCTGCTTTTGAAGAACACCGGGCAGGTCCTGCTGCTGGAATATAACCATGGTATAAAAGAAAGCAAAGACGAATACCAGTATAAAATACAATACCCAGTATATCAAGCCCAAAGGCAAGGCGGTATCAGGACTGAATATCTGTACCACCCAGTACCAGAAGTTTTGAGCTTCCGTATCCTGAAAATAGCTACCTATAATTCCCGGAAACATGACCAGAGCCATAGCAAAAATCAGGGGTATCATACCGGCAGTATTAACCCTCAAGGGAATATGGCTGGCTCCCGACTGGCGATACATACGCCCGCTCTTGAACACGCTCTTGGCATACTGCACAGGAATGCGTCGATGAGCCTCGGTGAATATAACAATAAGCATAGTCGTAGCCAGTCCGACCAGGATGAGCACTATCAAACCAGCCAGTTGCCCCTGTTGCGCTGCCAGAATGGAGTCACCGATCATTTCAGGCAACCCGGCAACGATGCCAGCAAAAATTATAATCGAAATACCGTTGCCGATGCCATATTCGGTAATCTGCTCTCCCAGCCATACCAGGAACATCGTACCGGCTATCATCGTCATTATCATAGCGGTTGTTAACAGGGGATCGGAAACAGCTACAGCTCCAGCCCTTTGCAAAACAACCAGCTGTCCGTACCCTGCAAACCCTGCCATGGGGATTGTCAACCAGTGTGTTATCTGATTTATCCTATTTCTGCCTGCTTCCCCTTCCTGGGATAACGCCTGTAATTTAGGGATGACAGGCGTCATAACTGTCATGATGATGGAAGCCGTGATATATGGATAAACACCCATAGCGGCTAAGCTGAAATTCTTCATCGCTCCGCCGCTGAAGAGGTCCATCATCCCCAAAAGGGCATTGTTTTCGAATAATGCTGCCAGAACGGTGGAATCCACTCCAGGCAGAGGAACATGCGCAATCAGGCGAAATACCACCAGTATTCCAAACGTTATCAGGAGCCTCCGCCTCAAATCAGGCAGTCTGAAGGCATCAATAGTTGCCTGCAGAAGCCTCGGCTTAGCCATTAGAAACCTCCACTACCGTACCCCCCGCCGCCTCTATCTTGGCCCTTGCGGCTGCTGAGAATTTATCCGCCCTGATAGTAAGAGGACAACTGATATCCCCGCGTGATAATATTTTAATCGGAGTTCTGGGATTTTTAATAATTCCAGCCTCCGCCAGTTTTTCTGCGGTAACCTCACTGCCAGCTTTAAAGGCACTAAGGCTACTCAAATTGACTTCCTCATATTCTACTCTGAATATATTGTTGAAACCGCGTTTGCGCGGTAGACGCTTAATCAAGGGCAACTGCCCACCTTCAAAGCCGGGCCTGACCTTATTATTCCCAGCACGAGATTTCTGCCCTTTGCAGCCCCTGCCCGAATATGTGCCATGCCCGCTGCCATTCCCACGGCCGACGCGCTTGCGGTCCTTCTTAGACCCCGGTGCCGGTGATAGTAATTCCTGCCTCACTAGTTTGCTTCCTCCACTTTTACCAGGTGCCTTACTTTCTGAATCATACCCCTGACGGCATAGGAATCCTCAAGTACCACACTCTGATTTAATCGTTTAAAACCCAGAGCGGTTAAGGTCTTTTTCTGGTCTTCAGCATAACCAATTCCGCTTTTAACCAGTGTTATACGTAATTTAGCCATTGGCAACCTCCGCCTGCGTTTCCTGCACTTCAGGAAGAATGCCCTTGCGGCGTGCCAGGTGTTCTTTTGTATTCTTCATCTGACTGAGCCCGAGCAGAGTTGCTTTCGCCACATTGGTCTTATTGGCGCTGCCCAGCGACTTGGTCAGGATATCCTTAATTCCTGCAGCTTCTACCACCGCCCTCACACCACCACCGGCTATAATACCGGTACCGGGTGAGGCTGGCCTCAAGAGAACTACCGCAGCTCCATATTTGGCAACAGTTTCATAAGGAATGGTGGTGCCTGCCAATGTAACCTCGACCATATTCTTCCTGGCGACTGCCCCGGCTTTATTTATCGCATCGGGGACTTCAGCAGACTTACCCATTCCAATACCTACATGCCCATTGCCATCACCGGATACCACAAGAGCACTGAAACTGAGGCGTTTACCACCCTTAACCACTTTGGAAACACGGTTGAGATAAACCAATTTATCGTTTAATACCATTTCCGATGGGTCTACTCTATTTTTTATTACAAGCTTCTTGGTCACTTCAATAAACCTTCCTTAGAATTTTATTCCACCCTTACGAGCCGCATCGGCCAGAGTCTTGACCCTGCCATGATATTTATATCCGCCACGGTCAAAGACTACCTGTGTAACTCCGGCTTCCAATGCCCGTCTGGCCACTAAAAGACCGACCATTTCTGCCTGATCCAATTTCTTTTTCCCCTCTATATCCCTGGCAATTTCAGGGTCGACAGTCGAAGCCGAAACCAGGGTGCGGCCCTGCGTATCATCGATAATCTGAGCATAAATGTGCTGCAAACTGCGATATACACACAGACGCGGCCTATCGCTCGTACCACTAATCTTAGCCCTGACTCTGGCATGCCTTTTATGGCGCGCCACTCTAGTTGCATCTTTACTCACTACTTCTTACCCCCTCCGGCTTTCCCTGTCTTACCGGCCTTAATACGTACCACTTCTCCAGCATACCTGATGCCCTTGCCTTTATAATGATCAGGCGGATGCACAGCACGAATTTCCGCCGCCAGCTGCCCAACCTTTTCCTTATCGATGCCCTGCACCTTTATCTTGGTTTGCCCATCCAGTACAATGGACACTCCGGGAGGAGGAACAATTTCAACCGGATGTGAAAAACCGATACGCAGCACCAGCTTCTGCCCCGACAACTCTGCACGGTAACCGACACCTACGATTTCAAGATTCTTCTCAAAACCGTCGCTGACGCCTTTCACCATGTTATTCAGAAGTGTCCTGGTCAATCCATGCAGGGCGCGATACTGCCTTTCATCGCTGGGACGGGTCACCCTGAGTGACCTACCATCCATTGCAATCGTCATTTCGGGATTGAAACTCCGCTCCAAAGAACCCTTCGGACCGGTTACAACCACTCTGTTACCTTCAATTTTAACCGCTACGCCGCTGGGCATAGCTATTGGCATTTTACCTATCCTAGACATATATAATCATCCCTCAAGATTTCTTTACCACACATAGCACAAGAGCTCACCGCCAACACCCTGTTGCCAGGCTCTTTTACCGGTCATAACACCCCTGGATGTAGACACTATGGAGATTCCCAGGCCGCCGTAAACACGAGGGATTTCAGTACTCTGAACATAAACCCTCAAACCGGGCTTACTGACCCTCTTTAAACCTGAAATCATCGGCTGATTTTTATCAGCATATTTCAGAACTATTTTTATCTGCCTCTGCGTACGGCTCCCGACCACCTCATAGTCAGCAATAAAACCCTCTTGTTTGAGGATTTTAGCAATGTACAGCTTCATCCTTGAGGATGGTATAGATACCGAATCGTGCCGCGCCATTCCGGCGTTGCGTATTCGTGTTAACATATCTGCAATTGGATCTGTGACTGCCATCCCCTCTACTCCTTACTTTTTACATTTCAACCAGCCGCTACCAGCTGGATTTCTTTACTCCCGGAATCTGCCCATTGAGGGCTAGCTTCCTGAAACATATGCGGCATACACCGAACATCCTGATATAGGCGCGTGGCCTGCCACATAAACGGCAGCGATTATGCTGCTGTACGCCAAACTTGGGAGTACGTCTTGATTTTACAATTTTTGATTTCTTAGCCACTTATTCTTCCTCTTTCGTAAAAGGCATCCCCAGCATTTCTAAAAGCTGCCTGCCTTCTTCGTCCGTCCTGGCTCCGGTAACAATGGTAACCTCCAATCCCCTCAGCTTATCCACCGATTCAAAACTGATCTCGGGGAAAACAGTTTGCTCTTTAAAGCCCAGCGAATAATTACCAAAGCCATCAAATCCATCACGGGGCACACCATTGAATTCCCTGATACGCGGCAGAACAACATTTATCAGCTTATCGAGAAAATGGTACATCCGCTCTCCACGCAACGTTACCTTCAGCCCAATCGGCATCCCTGCCCTCAATTTGAAGGCAGCAATAGACCTCCTGGAACGGGTGATTACCGGATGCTGCCCGCAGATAGCCACCAGATCTTTTTCAGCAGCTTCCATCGCCTTGGCATTGGCAATAGCCTCACCAAGACCAATATTCAAAACAACTTTTTCAAGTCGCGGGACACGCATGATATTGGCATAGCCGTATCGTCCCATAAGCCCCGGAACAACTTCATTCTTATATTTTTCCTTAAGCGCCGACATCTAATCAATCACCTCCCGGCAGGATTTACAATAGCGAACCCTCTTGCCATCCTCCAGGGTTTTAAAACCGATACGTACCGGATTATGACATTTATTGCAAAGCAACATAACATTCGAAACATGAATGGATTCTTCACGTTCGATAATCCCAGCCTGTCTTGCCTGACCGGTCGGGCGGGCATGCCTCTTTATAAAGTTCACACCCTCAACGATAATCCGATTTTTCTTAGGGAAAGCAAATCTTACCCTCCCCTTTTTCCCCCGGTCTTTTCCTGCAATTACCAGAACAGTATCATTTTTCCTGATATTCATCTCTACAAACAACTCCCTATAATACCTCGGGTGCCAGCGAGATAATCTTCGTAAAATTCTTATCTCTCAATTCCCGGGCTACCGGGCCAAAGATTCTGGTCCCCTTGGGATTACTTTCATCAGCAAGTATAACCGCCGCATTTTCATCAAATTTTATATATGACCCATCCGGCCGCCTGTATGGACATGCGCAACGTACCACTACCGCCTTTACCACTTCCCCTGCTTTGACCTGGGCTTCAGGAATAGATTTCTTTACCGTAGCAACGATTATGTCGCCGGCCACGGCATACTTCCTTCCCGTACCCCCCAGCACATTAACGCACATCAATTGTCTGGCACCGGTATTATCTGCAACTTTAAGCCTGGTATAGGTTTGAATCATCTAAGTATATCCCTTTTAGATTATTTCTCGAGGTTTAACCTCAGCTACTTCTTTCCTGGTAAGTATCTCCGCAACCCTCCACCTCTTCTCTTTGGACAGGGGGCGAGTTTCAATTATTTTAACCTTATCTCCCGGTTTACAACTACTATTCTCGTCGTGAACCTTGTATTTGACAACTTTCCTTATAGTTTTGCCATATAACGGATGGTGTTTCAACGATTCGATCTCAACAATTACCGTTTTATTCATCTTCGTGCTGACCACATGGCCTATCCTGACTTTTTTGTTCGCTTCCATAGGTTCCCTACCTTATCCCCAGTTCTCTTTCACGTATAATAGTTTTTAACAGAGCAATATCTTTCCTGGCCCTGGGTGGCTCACGATGATTCTTTAATTGCCTGGTTGCGGCTTGAAAACGCAGGGTAAAGTACTCTTTATAAGCCTCATCCAGCTTCTTCTTCAATTCCTCATCCCCGAGCGCTCTTAATTCATTAGCTTTCAACTTGAGTTAACTCCTTTTGCTCCGAGCCGGCAGCAACACCGAAACCGCTATCCTTAGATATAAATCTGGTATTGATAGGCAGCTTATATGCCGCCAAACGCATTGCTTCCTTGGCTACATCTTCGGGAATACCGCTCAACTCGAACAGTATCCTGCCTGGTCTGACGACTGCCACCCAGTGATCGGGCGAACCCTTACCACCACCCTGCCTGGTTTCAGCCGGTTTAGCCGTAACGGGATGGTCAGGGAAAATTCGTATCCATACCTTACCACCACGCCGAATATATCTAACCATAGCTCTCCTGGCAGCTTCAATCTGCCTGGCGGTTATCCATGCCGATTCTACAGCCTGCAATCCAAAATCGCCGAACAATATCGTATCTCCCGCATGAGCTCTGCCGCGGCGGTGCCCTTTCTGACTCTTACGGTATTTCACCCGTTTTGGTTGTAACATTGGTCTCCCCTTTATCTATCGCCTTCAGAGGTTAAGCCTCCTCAGCTTCTTCCTTTTTCTTTGCTCTGGTTTTAGCCGGCTTTGCGGCTGCTTCCTCAACTTCTTCCTCGACCATGACCTTCCTCTTTGCCCTCGGTTTAGCAGCTTTTTCAGCCCCTTCAACTGCAGGGGGTTCAGCTACTTTACTTTCTTCCCCGCTCTTCTGGCCCTCAGCTTCATCAGTTTCAACAGCCTTAGCTCTGGAAGTGCGTCTGGCTTTCGGTTTTTCCACTACTCCCTCTATCACTGGAGCCTCTGCATTATCAACTGTTTTTTCTTCAGAAACAACTTCATCTATAATCGCTTCAACAGGGGATTCCTCAACCGCTGTCTGTCCGACCTCTGGTAGAATATCCCCCCGGTATATCCATACCTTTACACCTATGCGCCCCATAGTAGTATGAGCTTCAGTAAAACCATAATCCACATCCGCTCTCAGTGTGTGCAAGGGAACTCTACCCTGGTGCATCATCTGGCTGCGTGCAATTTCTGCACCTGCCAGCCTTCCCGAGCACTTTATCTTTATCCCCAGCGCCCCTGCCTGCAGCGTACGGAAAATAGACTGCTTCATCGCCCTGCGATAAGCTACACGCCGTTCAATCTGCTCAGCTATAGACCTGGCTACCAGATAAGCATCCAGCTCGGGCTGCCTGATTTCCTGTATATTAAGTTGTATTTTCTTATCGATAAGCGATTCAAGGAATCGTCTAACTTCGTCTACTCTCTGCCCACCGCGGCCTATTACAATACCAGGACGAGCCGTATATATAGTTACCGCTACTTTGCTTGCCTGCCGTTCTATTTCCACCATTGAAACCCCGGCTTCGGCATATTTGTCACGAACAGCCTGACGGACTTTAACGTCTTCCTGTAAAAAATCTGCATAGTGTTTGTCGGCATACCATTTAGCCTGCCAATCACGGGTGGTGCCAATTCTAAATCCATATGGATGAACCTTACGTCCCATTAAGCCTCCTGCTCCGCAACGATAACTGTAATATGGCTAGACCTCTTGTTGAAACGAGCTGCTCTTCCTCTAGCCGCTGCGCGAAATCTTCTCAGACTCTGTGCTTCGTCTGCATATATAGCTACGACCTTTAATTCCGCAGGGTCCATATGGAAGTTATTCTCGGCATTGGCAGCCGCAGATTTCACTGCTTTAGCCACTACCTTCGCCTGCGGTGTCGGTGCAAACTTCAGTATGTTAAGGGCATCCTCAACCTTCTTCCCTCGCACCATATCAATAAGCAGCCTCACTTTACGAGGCGATAACCCTGTATTTCTGGATACTGCTTTAATTCTCATCTTTAACCCTGCTTATAACCTTAACTCTTTTTATCTATACTGCTATGCAGTCTTTGCCGCTTTATCAGCCTTGGTGGTATGCCCTCTGAAAGTACGAGTAGGAGCAAATTCACCGAGTTTATGTCCGACCATGTTCTCCGTTACAAAGATAGGCACATGTCTACGCCCATCATATACCCCAATATTCAACCCCACCATCTCAGGCAATATCGTAGACCCGCGAGCCCACGTTTTTATCAGTACCTTCTGCTTAGAGGCATTCGCTGCTTCCACCTTTTTCATTAGCTTGGCGTTAACAGCAGGCCCTTTTTTAATTGATCTAGACATTTTACCTATTTACCTCGACGCTTAACAATCAATTTATCCGAAGCCTTGGTCTTTCTGGTCTTATAACCCAGAGCAGGCTTTCCCCAGGGAGTCTTGGGACCGGGCATGCCGATGGGCGTCCGTCCCTCACCACCACCATGCGGATGGTCACGGGGAGTCATTGCCGAACCCCTTACCGTCGGACGCCAGCCCATAAGGCGCTTTCTGCCGGCCTTACCCAGCTTTATATTCTGATGGTCGATATTACCTACCTGACCAATAGTTGCCATACAATCACTGCGCACCCGCCGCATTTCGCCGGAAGGTAGACGGATTAAAGTATAATCACCCTCTTTAGCCATGAGCTGGGCAGCGGCACCGGCACTGCGCACCAGTTTTGCCCCACCCCCTGCCACGGTTTCGATATTGTGAATCATGGTACCACTGGGAATAAATCTCAAAGGCATGGCATTACCCGGCTTAAATTCAACCCCTTCGCCGGTATTTATGGTATCGTTCACTCCCAGGCCGACGGGAGCCAGGATATAACGTTTTTCACCATCTGCATAGAATATAAGGGCCAAATAAGCGGACCGACCCGGGTCGTATTCTATAGCGGCCACCCTGCCTGGTACACCAATTTTATCCCGTTTGAAATCGACGATGCGAATGCGGCGCTTCATACCGCCGCCACGGTGTCTTACCGTCAATTTCCCCTGATTATTTCTTCCTCCGCTCTTTTTGACAGACAGTAACAGAGATTTCTCGGGCTTGCTCTTGGTAATTTCCTCGAAGCTTGCACCGGTCATGTTACGCCTGCCCGGAGAAGTCGGATTATACAATTTAAGTGCCACTTCTATACAATCTCCTTAAACGCCTTCGAATAATTCTATCTTTTCACCCGGTTGAAGAGTAACGATAGCTTTTTTCCAGCTCGGCTCGGCTATTTCCCGCCTGCCCATTCTTCTCTTCTTGCCGGGTACCTTTATTATATTGACCGATGCAACTTTAACCTTGAATGCAGCCTCTACTGCCTGTTTTATTTGCGGTTTTGTCGCTTTGTCGGCTACTTTAAAAACATACTTCCCCTCAGCCTGCAATATCGTCCCTTTTTCTGTTATCGAGGGTTCACGTAATACTTCATACAGGTGCATATTAAGCCCCCTCCTTGCCCCATAACTGCTCTACCTGGCGTATAGCCGCTTCGGTCATAAGCAGTATTTTATGAGAAGTCATATCAACCACATTTAACAAATTGGCAGGTACTGTTTTCACTTCAGGGATATTACGTGCCGATTTGATAACATTCATTTTCATTTCACTGGTCGCAACAAGAGCAGACCCATTGATATTTAAGGCCGACAATACCTTTGCCATCTCTTTGGTTTTAGGCTGGCTGAAATCGAGGTCTTCAAGAACTATAAGTTCATTATCCTTCAGCTTTGCCGAGAGAACACCCCTTATAGCCAGACGGCGCATCTTCTTCGGCATTGCCTGTTGATAACTTCTCGGTTTCGGGCCGAATACGATGCCGCCGCCGCGGCGCAGCGGTGATTTGATATTGCCTGCACGGGCATTACCGGTATGCTTCTGCCGATAGAGTTTTCTATTGCTCCCGGCAACCTCACCACGAGTTTTTGTACATGCAGTCCCCTGACGCGCATTCGCCAGCTGCCTCACGACCGCCTGATGCACCACTGCCTCATTAAAAGGAACAGTAAAGACATCATCGCTGACATCGATTTGTTTGATTACTTCACCTGACATACTGTAAACTGGAATCTGCATATCTTATTTACCTGATTTCCCTATAAGAATTATTCCATTATTAGCCCCTGGCACAGCCCCTCTTACTACAAGGATGTTACGCTCGGCATCGGCTTTGACTACCACCAGGTTGCGCGCAGTAACCCTCTGGTTCCCCATACGCCCTGCCATGCGCATTCCTTTTTTAACCCTGCCCGGAGTTGTACCTGAACCGATAGCACCTGGAGCCCTCCATCTGTCTGATTGACCATGCGTTTTGGGACCACCCGAAAACCCATGACGTTTCACAACCCCGGCAAAACCCCTTCCCTTGGATATTCCTGTAACATCTACCATATCACCGGGCTGGAAGATACTGACATCCACTTTGTCTCCGGCATTGATGCCTTCCACCTCATCCATCCTGAATTCCCTCAGGCAGTTGAAATCGCCTGTCCCTTTAAGATGCCCTTTTAAAGGAGAATTCAGTTTTTTGGCCTTGCCATATCCCAACTGAACAGCATTGTAGCCTTCCTTATCGACAGTTTTTACCTGTACAACAGCACAGGGGCTGGCATCTATAACAGTAACCGCCTCAGCCACTCCGTCTTCCCTGAAAAGCTGGGTCATCCCTAATTTTCGTCCGATAATTCCCTGTATCATAATTTATTACTCTTCTATAACTTAATATCTATGGAAACGCCCGACGGTAAATTTAAATTTGTCAGGGCATCAATCGTTTTAGAAGTGGTTTCGACTATATCAATAAGCCTCTTGTGAGTCCTCATTTCGAAAGCCTCCTGCGAATCCTTATCGATAAAGGATGAGCGTATCACACTGAACCTTTTTATTCTGGTAGGCAGCGGAACCGGCCCAACCGTAACCGCTCCGGTTCTCTCCAGAGCGCCTACTATCTGTTGCGCCGCCTGGTCCAGTATTTTATGGTCGAAACCCTTTAGCTTAATTCGTATTTTCTGTTTTGCCATATATATTTTGCTCCAGATCTAGCTTAACTTCCCACGGCGAGCTTAGATTTTAACTCGCTGGCCAATTGCACCGGCATCTCCTGATACCGGTAAAATTCCATAGAATGTGTCGCCCTTCCCTGGGTCATCGACCTGAGGCTGGTGGTATAACCAAACACCTCAGCCAGGGGGACATGACAGCGAATCGTCATGGTATCCCCGAAGGTCTCTATATTTTCCACCTCACCCCTGCGAGAACTGATATCCCCGATTATATCACCGAGAAACTGTCCGGGGGTAACCACTTCCAGCTTCATCAAAGGTTCCAGAATAACAGGCTTCCCTTTCTTAACTCCATCCTTAAAAGCCATGGAGCCGGCCATCTTGAAAGCCATTTCCGAAGAGTCTACTTCATGATAGCTGCCATCATATAGAGTAACCTTGACATCCACTACCGGATATCCGACTACACCGCCGGTCTCGGTAGCTTCACGGATACCTTCTTCGGCTGCCTGTATAAACGACCTTGACAATACGCCGCCCTTAATCGTATCCACAAACTGGAAACCGCCGCCGCGTTCCAGCGGTTCCATCTCGATACGGACATGACCATACTGACCGTGACCGCCCGATTGCCTGATAAACCTGCCTTCAGCCTTCACAGGAACGGTAATAGTCTCTTTGTAAGCCACTCTCGGCTGCCCGACACTGGCTTCCACCTTATATTCAGTCATTATACGACTGACAATAACCTCGAGATGGAGTTCCCCCATACCCGAAATTACCGTCTGTCCGGTTTCTTCATTATAACTGACCTTGAAAGTAGGATCCTCCTCGGTCATTTTCTGTAATGCCTCGCCCAATTTATCCCTGTCTGCTCTGGTCTTGGGTTCGATGGCGACGGAGATAACCGGTGTCGGGAACTTGATGGACTCCAGCAAAACCTGGTTCGACATATCGCATAAAGTATCCCCAGTAAACGTATCCTTAAGCCCCATGGCTGCTACTATCGAACCGGTATCCGCTTCATCGATTTCTTCATGGTGGTTGGCATGCATTATTAATAAACGCCCGATGCGCTCTTTTTCACCGCGGGTCGAATTATAAACCTGAGCTCCAGCCTTCACTTTTCCGGAATAAACCCGTAGATAAACCAGCCGCCCAACGAATGGGTCAGCCACTACTTTAAAAGCCAGCGCCGCAAAGGGTGCATCATCCTGAACAGGACAGACAACATCTTCTCCTGTAGCAGGTCTTTTCCCCCTTACAGGAGGCATATCCAGCGGCGAGGGTAAATAATCTACCACAGCATCCAGCAGCAAAGTAATCCCTTTATTTTTCAGTGCACTGCCGCACAGAACCGGAATAGCTTTATTGTCCAGTGTTGCCCGCCGGACCGCAGCCCTGATATCGGCAGGGGTAATCTCTTTACCCTCCAGATATAGATTCATAATATTATCATCATATTCCGACAGACTTTCGATAAGTTCGCGGTGATACTCTTCCAGTTCGGCTTTCTCATTTTCAGGCATATCTACTTCCTGAGGCTGGTCATCTGGATTACCGCTCATGAACCATGCCTTCTTTTCGATAACATCGATTACGCCTTTAAACATATCTTCCCTGCCCATAGGGAGTTGTATCACCAGGGGCTTGGCATGCAGTCTCTCTCTGATCATGGAGACACAACGCTCGAAGTTTGCCCCAACTCTGTCCATCTTATTGACAAAACAAATTCTGGGCACCTGATACCTGTCTGCCTGCCTCCACACTGTTTCTGATTGAGCCTCAACTCCAGCCACTCCATCGAAAACAACTATGCCGCCATCCAGTACCCTGAGGCTACGCTCGACTTCCGCTGTAAAATCCACATGCCCCGGAGTATCAATAATGTTGATGCGGATGTCCTTCCAATGGCAGGTAGTAGCAGCCGATGTTATGGTAATACCCCTGGCGCGTTCCTGCTCCATCCAGTCCATCACCGCCGTACCTTCATGGGTTTCGCCTATTTTATAGGTTCTGCCGGTGAAATACAGTATTCTCTCGGTAACAGTGGTTTTACCCGCATCGATATGGGCAATAATACCTATATTCCGTATTTTATCTAAAGGAAAACTTCTGGAAGACATAGTTGCAGTTCCTTTTTTTAGCTCTGTTGATATTTGTTCTTTTTTTATTTTCTCTTCAGTATTTAATGTAGTTGAAATCGTCAAATCATCACCATCTATAGTGAGCAAAAGCCCTGTTGGCTTCCGCCATCTTATGAGTATCTTCTTTTTTCTTTACTGCGGCTCCCTGCCCCTTGGAGGCATCGATAAGCTCTGCCGCTAATTTCTCTGACATAGACTTCCCTGACCTTGCCCTGGCCGATTTTAATACCCACCTGATGGCAAGAGCAGTGTTTCTGCCCGGCCTGACTTCTACCGGCACCTGATAGGTGGCACCGCCTACGCGGCGGGGTTTAACCTCAAGTAATGGGGTAGCATTACGCAAACCCAATTCCATCACACTAACAGGTTCTTTCCCTTCTCGAGTGCTTATAATATCGAGTGCATCATAAACTACACGTTCAGCAACAGTCTTTTTCCCACCGACCATCACTTTGTTTATCAACCGGCTGACCATCGCATTATTGAACCTGGAATCAGGTCGTATTTCTTTCTTCTTAACAACTGCCCGCCTTGGCATGCTTCCTCCTAACTAGGCTCCCTTAGCTTTCTTTTCCCGCTTGCTGCCATATTTGCTGCGTCCCTGCTTGCGGTTAGCTACGCCACTTGTATCCAGTGTCCCCCTTATAATATGATAGCGGACACCGGGTAAATCTGGAACACGTCCTCCACGAATAAGTACCACAGAGTGCTCCTGCAGCTCATGACCCTCACCAGGAATGTAAGCCGTAACTTCCATATGATTGGTAAGCCTCACTCTGGCAATCTTACGCAATGCAGAATTAGGTTTTTTAGGAGTAGTGGTCTTTACCTGTATGCAAACACCGCGTTTCTGAGGAGACCCCTCCCCCTTAACCATCCTGTTCTTCAATGCATTATAGGTAAACCTGAGTGCCGGTGTCCTGGTCTTCTTGGTACCCTTCACGCGTCCTTTTCTAACTAACTGATTAACTGTGGGCAACTTATCCCCCTTAGCCTAACAATTTCAAAGGATGAGCTTTTGGCTCATCCTTTACTCGCCAATCGAATCGGCCAGAAATTTATCCAGCCAATTGCAAATGCTGAGGTGGCTAGCAACAGCATCTTAGTCTAACACAGGAATAAACGCTGTGTCAATAACCCTGGGCTCGTAAAATTAACAAACAATTAGCAGATATAATAGCAGAAAATACCCCACCTTGACAAATATTTTTCGCAGTGATATATTCCCGTTATAGTAAAAACAATGTGGAAGCAGAAAAATAATGTTGTATAAGAATACCTCTTACTACTACTCTTATTATATGTTTACCTGGCGCAGCGACTGCGCCGTGGGGGGTATTTGATTGGTCTGCTGAGCGGTAAATTATAGTAAGTCTTTTAAAATCCTCCCTCGGGAGGATTTTTTTGTTATAAAAGATGGATTTTATCCTAACCCGGGTTTAGAATAGATATGAAACAGGAGGAATGGCACAGATGATAATAATGGAAAAGGATGCTACCACAGAGCAGATCAACGATGTGATTACCGAAATAGAAAAGCATGGCTTAAGAGTAGATGTCTCTAAAGGGGAATTCAGGACGATTATAGGGCTCATCGGAGACGAGAGCAAGATATCGTTTACCAACCTGGCGCTCATGCCAGGGGTAAAAGAAGCCAGAATGGTTGAAACACCATATAAACTCATCAGCCGCGATTATAGTGAGCCTGTTTTAGGAAAAGATGAAACCCGCATCGTTAAAGTGGGGGATGTCCGTATAGGCGGGGACGAACCCATAATTATGGCCGGACCCTGTGCCGTGGAAAGCAAGGAGCAGGTTTTTCGCATTGCAAAGGAGGTCAGGGCAGCTGGAGCCAGGATTCTAAGAGGCGGAATATATAAACCCCGGAGCTCGGTGCATTCTTTTCAGGGGCTGGGTTCACGCGGTGAAGCCGAAGCTCGAGAAGCGCTCGAATGGCTCTGCGCCGCCGGACATGAATATGGCATGCCGGTTATGACCGAGGTGAGAGGTGAAGACCAGCTGGAACTGATAGCAGAATACGTGGATATAATACAAATCGGTGCCAGAAACATGTATAATCAGGACCTGCTGAGCAAAGTCGGCAGAACCGGCAAACCTGTACTTTTTAAAAGGCATTTCGGTGCCAGTGTCGAGGAGTTCCTGTCTTTTTCTGAGTATATAGTGGCCGAGGGGAATAAAGATGTTATCCTCTGCGAACGGGGTATCGTACCTGTAGGCAAGGGCAACAGCTATACGAGATACACCCTGGACCTGGGAGCAGTACCTGTGATTCGAAGAGAAACTTATCTTCCTATTATAGTCGACCCCAGCCACGCCGCAGGGCGTCGTGACCTGATATTCGATATGAGTTGTGCAGCTATCGCCATCGGTGCTCATGGATTGGTTATAGAAACACACTATAATCCCAAGGAAGCCATTGTAGATGCGAAGCAGATGATAACCCCTGATGAGCTAAAAGATGTCATCGATGCCTCGCTGCAAATCAGCAAAATAATCACCCCCTATAAAAGAAAACAGATGAGATGAAGGCACTAAAAGTAGAACTGGGAGATAATAGAAGCTACGATATACTCATCGGCAGCGGCTTGCTTGAGCGGGCGGCAAACCTTTTACAGGAAGCCTTTTCAAGTAAAAAATCCGTTATCATCACCAATCCGATTGTTAAAGAGCTATACGGCGACCGGCTGAAAGAGACCCTGGCCGACAGTGGATTGAGCCCTTCTCTGCTGACCGTACCCGACGGAGAAGCGTATAAATCTCTGGACACCGCCGGCAGACTATATACGGAGTTAACCGAATGCTTTGCCGAACGTAGTACCCCGATACTTGCCCTCGGAGGCGGCGTTATAGGAGACCTTGCCGGTTTCGTGGCATCCACCTACATGCGCGGGGTGCCGCTGGTACAGATGCCCACCACCCTGCTGGCGCAGGTCGACAGCAGCATCGGGGGCAAGGTAGCGGTAGACCATGGAAAGCTCAAAAACAAAATTGGCACCTTCTATCAGCCACGGCTGGTAATTTCAGATACGACAACGCTGAAAACCCTGCCTAAAAAAGAGTTCGCCAACGGCATGGCCGAGGTCATCAAGAGTGCTATTATCAGGGATAAAGCCTTCTTTACCTTTATTAAACAAAAACTTGATAGAATTAACAGGATGGACAACGATGTTATAGAGGAAATGATTTTCCGTACAGCAAGTATAAAAGCCTCTATCGTGATGCAGGATGAGAGGGATACCGGACTAAGGAATATTTTAAATTTCGGGCATACTGCAGGGCATGCTATCGAAGCGGTGTCGGACTTTAAAATAGCCCATGGGCAGGCAATAGCCATCGGAATGATAATCGAAGCCAGAATCTCTCAAAAAATGGGGACCTTCGAAGAGGATGAATTGAAAGACCTCGAGAAGTTGATATCGGATGTCGGACTGCCAACGAGGATGCCGGACATAGATAAAGATAGTGTTCTGCGAGCAATGCAGCATGATAAAAAAAATGCAGGCGGGAAAATCAAATTTGCTCTGCCCAGAAATACAGGAGACGTTTATATAACCGACGAGGTGGAGCTTGCAACAGTGAAGGAGGCAATGGAAGAATAGATGAGAACTCCCCGCATTTGTGCTACCATTACCGACCGGAATGCTGATATCTCACAGGCCGTCGATATAGCGGACTTATTTGAGATTCGCATCGACCTGGCGGGTAGCGGCTGGCAGGAGACGGCATCCAGACTGCCGAAACCATGGGTTGCATGCAACCGCTCAAAAGAAGAGGGCGGAAGCTGGCACGCCAGCGAAAATCAGAGGACAGAGGAATTGCTTAAAGCGCTTCGAATCGGAGCCGACATAATCGATATAGAACTGGCTGCTCCCGAACTGGATAAAACCGTTCCCGTTATCAAAAGAAGAGCCGAATGCCTGATATCATCCCATAACATGACTGAGACACCTGAGTTCGACGAATTGAGAGCTATCGTATTAAGGCAGATTGCCGCCGGCGCCGATATATGTAAAGTGGTTACCTTTGCCGTTAAAGCTGAAGATAATATAACTGTTTTGCGTTTGATTCCAGAATTCCAGGGCAAAAGGATTATCGCCTTTGCCATGGGAGAATCAGGGCTGGCCAGCCGAATTCTCTGCCCATTGGTGGGAGGTGAATTTACATATGCTTCTCTTGAGAGAGGAGCCGAATCCGCACCGGGGCAGATAACTGTAAAGGAACTGCATGAAATATACCGGATGGTGATGAAATGATATCGAAGATTTCTGCCAGCACCCAAATCTGCGGTCTTATCGGAGACCCCGTGGAGCACAGCCTTTCCCCAGCAATGCACAATGCCGCTTTTAAAAAAACCGGATTGAATTTTGTTTACCTGCCGTTTAAAGTAACCGCCAAAAACCTCCCGGGAGCCATTACCGGATTAAGAAGCCTGAATTTCCGCGGCTTGAACGTAACTATCCCCCACAAAGTAGCCGTTATTCCACTCCTCGACGAACTGGACCCGGCAGCAAAACGGATAGGCGCTATCAATACGATTGTTAACGATAACGGCCATCTCAAGGGCTATAACACCGATGCCGCCGGATTTCTCAAATCGCTGTCTGTAAAAGACATTAACCCCACAGGGAAAAGGGTTGTTATACTCGGGGCAGGAGGGGTTTCGAGGGCTATTACGTTTTCACTGGTGGAGCAGGGGGCGGAAATAACCATTCTGAATCGCAGCCAGAAGCCGGAATGGGTGGAGAAACTGGCAATAAATACACCCCTATCCTCAACAAACAGGGTACAAGTGATGGAGTTAAATGACGCCAATCTGCAATCGGCACTAAAGCATACCGATATTCTGATTAATGCTACCAGCGTTGGCATGAACCCAGATGTGGGTAAATCACTGGTTCCACAGGAATTGTTCAGACCTGAAATGGTGGTCTTTGACGTCATCTATAACCCGGAAAAGACCAGATTACTGGCAGATGCTGATAAAGCCGGGGCCACAACTATCGGGGGGCTGGATATGCTGGTGTGGCAGGGCGCCCTGGCTTTCGAACTGTGGACCGGAATCAAAGCTCCGGTGGAGGCTATGAAAAAAGCGGCTGTAAATATATTATCTGCGCAGGCTTGATTAAGGCAAATTCACCAATGATGACAGAATAATAAGCCCGGTATAACAAAACTGATATACAGCCAGGGTTGTTAAAATGCTTCATATTATTATAATATGTATATAAGTTACTATTTGAGATTAAGAATATGAAAACGAACATAGCTTTAATAGGATTTATGGGCACAGGCAAGACGACCATCGGGAAAACACTTGCCCAAAAACTCGGCAAAACATTTGTAGAGATAGATGCTCTTATCGAACAAAAAGCCGGAAAATCTATTGCCGATATCTTTAAAGAAGATGGAGAAATCGCCTTCAGACAGCTTGAAATCGAGGTTACAAAAGAAATCGCCGAGAAGGATAACCAGGTCATAGCCTGTGGTGGCGGCATAGTATTAAACAGAATTAATATCGATAGGCTGAAGAGAAATGCCGTTATCGTATTGCTGACAGTATCATTCGATGTCATCGAAAAAAGGGTTTCCGCCGGCAGCCGCATCAGGCCCCTGCTGGAAGGGAGCACCGACAGGGCAAAAACCATCAGGGAATTGATGGAGTTCAGGCAGCCATTTTATGACAGGGCTGCAGATATAAAAATCAACTCCTCAAACATCGGAATCGAAGCTACCGCAGATTTAATAATAGATAGGGTTAGAGAGAATGAAAGTAAGAATCAATAAAAGCGAATTGCGCGGGCGGGTTGTCGCCCCCCCATCCAAAAGTTATACCAGCCGCAGCCTGATGTGTGCTGCACTGGCAAGAGGGAAAAGCCGGATTATCAATCCACTCTTATCCGATGACACGGAAGCCGCCAGTGAAGCGCTGGGGAAGGTGGGTATCAGAATAGAAAAAAAAGACGGCTACTGGGAGGTATTCGGTGGCCGTTTTCATGCGCCGGAAGGCGATATTTATTGCCGTGAATCCGCGGCAACCCTGAGATTTATGACAGCTCTATCAGCAATCATCCCCGGGAAATGCCGCCTGGTTCCAGGCCCCTCACTCGCCCGCCGCCCTATCGAGCCACTTATCACAGCTATGAATAAATTAAAAATTAAATGCTACATGGAAGGCTCAACAGTGGTGGTTGATGAGGGAAAGTTCTGGGGGGGAAACGTAAGCATGAGAGGAGATGTCAGCTCTCAATTTGTTTCTGCGCTGCTGTTTTTATGCCCGGTGGTAGAAGCAGGTTTGAACATCCGCCTGACCACCCCACCCGCATCAGGGCCTTATATCGAGATGACACTCGGTTGTATGAAAGAGTTCGGTATAGATATGATTGCTTCTCCCACCCTTCAATTCTTTACCAGCGATTTCAGACCGTATAAAACTGCTGATTATACAGTTGAAGGGGATTGGTCTTCGGCTTCCTATTTGCTGGCAGCAGGAGCGATGACCGGAAGCATTGCTGTAACCGACCTTAACCTTAATAGCCTTCAGGCAGACCGGGTTATAGTAAACCTCCTCGGTAAAATGGGAGCGTCAATGCAAACCAAAAGAGATGTTGTTACCGCCAGCCGTTCTAATTTCAAAGCTCTCAAAGCGGACCTGACCGATTGCATCGACCTCCTGCCAACCATAGCCATGGTAGCAGCGATGGCTGAGGGGCAAAGTCTCTTCTACGGCATCAGGCGCGCCAGATTCAAAGAATCCAACCGTGTTACCGCCATCAAGGAAGGGCTAAAAAGGATGAACATCCCCGTAGTTGAAAAGGATGATTCTCTTGTCATTACCGGGGGAAAGCCGGTTGGCGCCACTATCAACAGCTACGGCGACCACCGCATCGCTATGGCTTTCAGCCTGCTGGGGGCAGCCGTAGGTAACACGACCATAGAGGGAGCTGAAAGCGTTTCCAAAACATACCCCCAGTTCTGGCAGACACTTGAAAGCCTCGGCGCAAAGGTAGAATACGATGTCTAGCAGCCTCGGTAAGCTATTCACCGTAACCAGCTTCGGTGAAAGCCATGGTAAACTGGTCGGGATTGTTATCGATGGCTGCCCCGCCGGGCTGCCAATAGACGAGGGGATGATCCAGTGCGAACTGGACAGACGCAAACCGGGTAAAGATGCTTCTTCGACCAGCCGCAATGAGGAAGACAGAGTAGAGGTTCTTTCAGGTGTTTTCAATGGATATACCACAGGCGCCCCGATATGTATGGCAGTCTGGAATAAAGATGCCCGTTCGGATAATTATGATAGAACACAGATATTGAGGCCGGGACACGCCGATTACACAGCTTATATCAAATACGGGGGCTTTGCAGACCCCCGTGGCGGCGGTCGTTTTTCCGGGAGGGTTACGGCCGGATTCGTAGCGGCCGGTGCTATTGCCCGTCAGTTATTATCCATTGTCAAAACCGAGATTATAGCCCATACTATTGAGATAGGTGGAATAGTTGCCAGACCAGTGGATATGGAGTGCATAAGACAAAACGCAAACAGAAATCCCCTGCACTGTGCCGATTCCGAAGCCGCATCCAGGATGATGGCCGCCGTAGAAAATGCCAGAGCTGAAGGAGACAGCCTTGGGGGTGTTATCGAGGGCATTGCTGTCGGGTTGCCAGCAGGACTGGGGGAACCCATTTTTGATAACCTTGATGGTGAAATGTCAAAAGCCCTGTTTGCCATTCCGGCAGTTAAAGGCGTGGAATTTGGAGCAGGGTTTAATGCCGCTCGATTGAGGGGCTCCGAAAACAATGACCCCTTCGATAATGAGGATGGACGGATAATTACCAGAACCAACAGCTGCGGCGGCATACTGGGCGGAATCAGCAATGGGATGCCGCTGGTGGTAAGGGTAGCCATAAAACCGACACCCTCCATAGCTAAGAAGCAGGACACCATTAATTTGAAAGATATGACTGGAGCCGAACTGGAGATAAAGGGCAGGCACGACGCCTGTATTGTCCCCAGAGCCGTACCGGTTGTGGAAGCTATGATGTCCATAACATTATGCGATTTTGCACTCAGGGCAGGAATACTGCCGGGGATAATAAAATGAATTTAGAAGAAATCAGATTGAAAGTCGACGAAGTAGATAAAAAAATAGTCGAGCTGATAGCAGAGAGAATCACCCTTGCCGAACAGATAGGCAGGCTGAAAAGACAGGAAGGACGCCAGATCGAGGATAAGCAGCGGGAAGAGGTAATCCTCGATAAGATAAAAGAGACAGCTGCCCAAAAGGGCTTGAAGCCAGCAGATATCGAACGCATTTACCGACAGATATTTATCGTTTCCAAAGGTATACAGGGGGCTTCTGTTGCTTTTCAAGGGGAAATCGGCGCCTATAGCGAGGAGGCGGCCATTAACTTCTTCGGAGCAGGTGTACAGGTCAAACCCTGCGAAACACTGGAGGATGTCTTCAAAGCCGTCGAACAGGGAGAAGTTCAGTTCGGCATTGTTCCCGTCGAAAACTCCATCGAAGGCAGCATCAGTAAGACATATGACCTGCTGCTGGAATCTCCATTAAAAGTATGCGGAGAAATCGAATTAAGGGTGTCTCATTGTTTAATCGCCAATCCCGGAGTCACACTGGATTCGATAAAAAAGATCTATTCGCATCCTCAGGCACTGGGACAATGCCAGGCGTTTATCAAGCATCTTAAGTGCGAGCTGGTGCCCAGTTACGACACCGCCGGCAGCGTTAAGATGATTAAAGAAAAGAAAATCATAGATGGTGCTGCCATCGCCAGCCGCCGTGCCGCCACTATATATAATATGAATATCATCAATTGCGGCATCGAGGACAATCCCAATAACTTTACACGTTTCTTCGTTCTCTCCAAAGAGGATGCGCCGCCATCGGGGAATGACAAGACCTCGCTGGTGCTCTCGGTAAGGCACAAACCAGGGGCATTGTTCGAATGTCTGAAACGACTGGCGGAAAAAGACATCAATATGACCAAGCTGGAATCCCGCCCCACTCGCCAGAAACCCTGGGTTTATAACTTCTACCTGGATTTCGAGGGACACCGGCTGGATGCCAGAGTGCAGGAGATGCTGAAACAACTCGAAGACTACACGATATTTCTTAAGGTATTAGGCTCTTACCCTAAAGCCAGATAAAAGAAGAACGATTAACTTTAAAAGCAAAACCGCCTTTATTTCCACTAATATCCTTCGACACGCTCAAGGCGAGCGGAAATAAATTGCCCTGCTATCGCTCAAAGCCGTTCGTACCCTTTCCCGATATATCGGGACTCAGGATGCTCGGATATTATCAAAGCCGCTCGTGGATGAGTCCCGACAAGTCGGGATCGAACCATAGCGGCGACGAATAAAAAGACTTGCGCCAAAATCCCTCTCAATCTCCCTTTGCAAAGGGAGAAATGACTATCATGTCAGGCTATTTATATATTCCATAAAATTAATACCCTTCGATTACTCTAAAAACCCCTTTACGTTTAAAATTGGACTTATTCTCCCACTTTGTAAAAGGGGGAATAAGGGGGATTTTACATGCTATGCTCAATAATAATTTTGCAAGCATTTAAAATCGAGCAGAGTAAACATAATTTTTAAGTGCACTAATATAAGCCTTTTGAACTGTGTCAGCCCTGAATATGGTATCATTATAAAAAAATCGGGAATAATAAAAACAATGACAAATATAAACAAAGTAGCCATCATCGGCGGTTCGGGGAAGATGGGACAATGGTTTGCCCGATTGCTTTTGCAGGAAGGCAAAGGCGTAACCATTATCGGCAGGAACAGGGATAAACTGGAAGAAGTAAAAAACAGGCTGGATGTTGCCGTCAGTACCAAAATCAGTGATATAAAGCTGGCGGATGCCGTGATTATCTCGGTGCCGGTAGATTGCTTCGAAGACATAGTAAAGCAAATGAGCCCTTACACCTATTTCGGGCAGCTCATTTTCGATATTACATCGGTCAAATCGGTGCCCGTCGAGCTGATGCACCGCTATATTACGAACGGACAGATTCTGGGTACACATCCGGTATTCGGTCCCGGCGCTCGCAGCCTTACCAACCAGAACTTCGTGCTGACGCCGACGACGCCGCAGGAGGCAAAACTGGCACAGGGGTTAGTGGATTTCCTGCGAAAAAGAGAAGCCAGAGTGCAGGTTATGACACCTGCCGAACACGACAGTATGATGTCGGTTATACTGGGGCTGGCTCATTTCATCGCTATCGTCTCGGCGGATAGCCTTGCCGGGCTGGAAAAGCTGAAAGAAATGGAATCCATCGGAGGCATCACATATAAAGTGTTGTGGACACTGGTGGAAAGCGTAATCTCGGAAGACCCCGATTTATATGCTTCGCTCCAGATGAACCTGCCGCAGCTACCGGATTTCCAACAGCAATTCCTTAAAAATACTGCCGAATGGACAGAGCTTGTGAAGAATAAAGACAGGGAGGAGTTCGTTCGCAGGATGAAAGCCATCCATGACCAGCTGGCAGCCAAAAGTGCCGACTTCGGCAAAGCCTACGATAATATGTATAAAATAGCAGAGGGGCTTTAGAGCCCCTCTCGTTATTATTGTCATGCTGGAAGCCACAAAGGGTGGCTGAAGCATCCGGGGATGGGTGGCAAACTGTAAAAGAGGCTACGCCAGCAGCCTGTCCAGTTCCCCCTGGTCGAACCCGATAACCACCCTATCATCGACAACGATTACAGGGACTCCCATCTGTCCGGACTTGCGAACCATCTCCTGCGCTGCAATGCGGTCGACAGCCACATTCACATCCTTATACGCAACGCCCTTCCGGGTAAGATACTCCTTCGCTCTCACGCAATACGGACAGGTCGGAGTGGAATATACTATTACATTCTTAGCAGTCATTATTTAAATCCTCCTTATCGAATTTATACACATTATTATATATAAGGATGGATACCGATGATAGAACTTTTATCACATTGAGGATTTAGGTAGCTAAAACAGAGAAATAATCGTTGCAAATCCCCTTTGATTCCCCTTTTCCAAAGCGGAAGAATAAGTTGGGTAAGTTTGCCGTTCTGGAGGGAGTACATTCGCTTCGCTCAGTATAAACTTCACGAACGAAGAATCCGTGGGATAAGGGACTAGTTACCTTCCCCTCCCAGGATGCTTCATTCGTCCTTCACGAATTCAGCATGACAACTATAGAAATCCTCCCTAAAACAAAAAACCCACGGATAATATTAACCACGGGTCTTGTTTTACTTCTCTTGTTGCCAAAAGAACTTCGTTAATATCAATCCTGAAACAGAGCGAGTCAAAACTATTCGCAGAATATGTCATAGGGATAACAATTTCTCTGCTTTATGCTATGATATAGAAGCGGAGGTACAGGAATGAAAACAACTCAATCAAAAGCCGAAATCTATTTGATGGCTCTGGAATCACTCTCAGCAGCAGACAAAAAGAAGATTATCGCCCACCTACTAGAAGATGAAGAACTGAGGGAAGATATACTGGATGTCGCCCTTATCCAGCAGCGAAAGGGAGAACCCGCACGTCCTTTCAACCAGTTTCTGGCAGAAAAAGAAGAGGCTAGGTAGCCAGCTTGAGCTACGAAATCCACATTATCCCTTCTGCGGAAAAAGAATTTGACAGACTGGGAGGCACAGTCCAAAAACGCATTATTAAAAAGATTTCGTCTCTTGAGGAGAACCCGCGCCCAAAAGGGGCACACAAGCTCAGCGGGCGCGAGGAATACCGGATAAGGGTCGGAGTCTACCGCATTCTATACATAATCAATGACGAAAATCATGTAATTACCATTGTTGCCATCGGGCATCGGCGCGAAATATATAATTAGGTCTCACTCTACTCCCCCCAAATAATAAACTAAAAATCCGGGGATGATTAATTACCTTCCCCTCCCAGGATGCTTCATTCGTCCTTCACGAATTCAGCATGACAACTATAGAAATCCTCCCTAAAACAAAAAACCCGCGGATAATATTAACCACGGGTCTTGTTTTACTTCTCTTGTTGTCCAAATAACTTCGTTAATATCAATTACTGTAATAGCTTGATAAAATCTTTCTTTTCTACCTCGACATCCTTCAAGATTTTCATCAATAATCCCTTCCCTACCGCTTCCCCTTTATGAACAGGGACTACAGTTGCCCGTCCGTCCGGATGTTTAAGGTAAATATGACTACCTTTTTGCCTGAATATCTGGAAACCCAGTTTACTCAAAGCCTTTATAATCTGTTCGCCTTCCAGAGACGGTAACTTCGTCATACCGCTATTCTCTGTACTCCTATAAATTGTAACTCCCCGCCTTCAACTTCACCCTCCACTTCCAGGCACAGTGAAACAACCTCTTTCATGCGTTCCATCAGTTCATCAAGAGACTTAGCTTGCGTATGACACCCTTTTAACTGAGGAACAGTGCCGATAAAATATCCATCCTCGTCCTTTTCGATAATGACTGTAAAATCCCTCTTCACACACCACCTCCAGATATTAAAGTTATTCCTTATATATGAGTAAGTCTATCTTAGTACAAACACTTTTTCAACCGTTTATTCAAAAACAGTTATAAATATTCACACAAATCCCCTTTGATTCCCCTTTCCCAAAGTGGAAGAATCCGTCATGTATTAAACGTAAAGAAGACTATCAAATTATTCGCAAGGCAATTGCCTTTCATAATAAATAACCAGACCAAACATCATAGTCATTTCTCCCTTTGACAAAGGGAGATTGAGAGGGATTTTAGCTATAAATCGACTATGACTCACATAAAAAGTGAATTTCCCCGAAAACCAAAAAACCCACGGACAAATGTACCTATGGGTCTTGTTTTACTTCTCTTGTTGTCAAAAGAACTTAGCTAATATCAACTCTGAAGCAGGTCAAGCCCTCGACCATTAGTACAGCTTAGCTTAACGCCTTGCAGCGCTTACACATGCTGCCTATCAAACAAGTAGTCTACTTGCGGTCTTACCTCTGGCGAACCAGAGTGGGAAATCTCATCTTGGGGCCAGCTTCACACTTAGATGCTTTCAGCGTTTATCTGAACCAGACTTGGCTACCCAGCGATGCCCCTGGCGGAACAACTGGCACACCATTGGTCTGTCCCTTTCGATCCTCTCGTACTAGAAAGAGACCCCCTCAAATTTCCAAACGCCCACAACGGATAGAGACCGACCTGTCTCACGACGGTCTGAACCCAGCTCGCGTGCCGCTTT
>CAZJVO010000003.1:0-35769 GCA_964549815.1 uncultured Dehalococcoidales bacterium
TCAAAGACGGGCATTTCTATATCAGCACGCCCAATACATTCGTTGCTGAATACCTAGAAAAGAACCAGCGCTCCCTCATCGAAAAGACATTAATCGGGCTGATTAAAAGCAAGGTGGTGGCTCATTTCCAGGTTAACTCAATCGAACCGGAACCCACCGACGGATATGCCTACCGCGAAACGCCACAGGCCATAGATTCCCAGACTTCCGGTTTCAATCCCAAATATACATTCGAGTCTTTTATTGTGGGCAGTTCCAACCGCCTGGCGTATGCCGCGGCACAGGCAGCCGCTCAGAACCCTGGCGAGGGATACAACCCTCTCTTTATTTACGGCGGTTCGGGGCTGGGTAAAACGCATCTGCTACAGGCCATCGGGCATGCCCTTAAAGCGAAAAGTGCCAGCGTGCTTTACGTAAGCGGAGAACAATTCACCAATGAATTTATAGATGCCATACGCCACAAGAGAACCGACGAATTCCGTAATAAATATCGTAGCGTGGATGCCCTGATGGTGGACGACATCCAGTTTATCAGCGGCAAAGAGCAAACAGAGGAAAGCTTCTTCCATACCTTCAACGAATTACATAATTCCAATCGGCAAATAGTGGTAACCAGCGATAAACTGCCGCAGTCGTTGCCCGGTATGGAAGAGCGGCTGCGCTCCCGCTTCGAGTGGGGATTGACAGTCGACATCCAGCCGCCCGACCTGGAAACACGACTGGCTATACTGCAATCCAAGGCTGAACAGGCGAAAACTGAAGTGTCTCTCGACGTACTGGAACTCATAGCCCAGCAGGCGCGCAGGAACATCAGGGAGCTTGAAGGGAGCCTCAACCGTATCATCGCTTATGCTAAACTGCTGAGGTCTCAAATTACACCTGAAATGGCGACGCGGGCACTGACCAATATCAACAGTAAAAGTGTTCCCGGCGGGCAGGTAACACCCGTAAAACTGCTCAATACCGTTGCCGAATGCTTTCAACTGGACCCCGAAATAATCCTCGGTCCCAGAAGGGATAAAGAGATTGCTCAGGCACGACAGGTCACCATGTACCTGTTAAAACAACAAGCCGATTACTCCCTGTCCGAAATCGGTAAGTTCGTCGGCGGCAGGAATCCCTCTACGGTGAGCCATGCCTGTGAAAAAATAGCTCAGGATATAGACAACAGCCCAGTTCTCAAACGCAAAGTGCTGGAGATACAATCGTCACTCAAAACCCAACTCAAATAATTTTCTTTTAGTTTAAACCAGTTTCAATTTCACATTCTGCGCCCATCAATCATTGCCGCTTCTAATTCTCCTTATAAATTGCACTCATTAAACGCAAAAGATATGCAAAAAGACCACCCTCTATTAAATCCTGGTGAATTAATGACATATCCAATTATCATAGCAATTCCTGTAAAGAGGTGAGATTCACAAAGCTTTATCATAAAATGCCGTTATTTTTGCCTTTCTTTTTCATAAACAGCAGCTCTTTTTCGATAACCTGAAACGGCTTTCGATAAGCCCAAAACAACCAAAGCTGCAATCCTGTATCATTGCCCAAAATAAATCTGGCAGCGTTTAAACATGCATAGCTGAGATATTACTGTTATTAAAATAGATAAACAATATATGATTTTTATATTGTTATTTATAATAATCATAAGGTTTGAGTAATCCATTACACCAAAGATGAGGTCTGTAGAATATCAGAAAGCAGGGATTAAGATAAAAAGGTTTTTTGTAACATCTGATTTATAATATGATATATACTTATATGTGACGGATTAAATATCGGCTATCAATACGGTCATTCGAGGATGGTGATATATGGCGGAAAAGGAAAATGCCCATGGAATAAATGTGATGAAATACGCCAGGGAGCATGAAGTCTATATAAGAAGTTGTCTGGAAGGGGATTGTGATAGAAGGGAACTGGCACGTTATCACAATATAAAAATCCAGTGGCTGCAGCACGAGAGGATGATTCATCTCCTGGTGACGATGCTCTTTACCCTCATCTTTATGTTTCTGTTCGGGCTCTGGATGTTCTTCCCCGAAAGCTGGCTAATCCTGATTCCGCTGGTGATAGTTATCGCCTTGCTTTGTGCCTACATACTCCACTATTTTAAACTGGAAAATACGGTGCAGAGCTGGTATAAATTGTATGACGAGATAGACAAGAGGGCTTAAAGGGTTGATGCAATCTGGTATTATTAGATTACAGGGATATTGAAAGATGATTTAGAATGGGGTGAAGAAGAATAAAATATGTTTGATAGAGTGGAGATAATAGTAAAAGCCGGAGCTGGTGGCGATGGCGTTGTCAGTTTCCGCAGGGAGAAGTTCGTTCCGCTGGGTGGCCCGGATGGCGGTGATGGGGGCAGGGGGGGCAATGTAATTATCCGTGCGGATGATGATATCAGCAACCTTAAGTTTTATCGCCAGAATCGGGTCTACAGTGCTCAGGACGGCAAACATGGCTCAGGCAAGCGAAAATCGGGTAAAAGCGGAGCCGATTTGATATTGAAGGTACCCCCGGGCACTATAGTCTCGGAAAAAGCAGTAATCGGCAGGGATATAATCCTTGCCGATTTGAAGGAAAAGGGGCAGGAGGTAGTAGCAGCGGTAGGAGGGGAGGGGGGATTGGGAAATACCCACTTTGCTTCGTCGGTTAACCAGTCTCCGGTGCTGGCGCAAAAGGGAGAGGCGGGTGAGAAAAAAAATATTATTCTGGAGTTGAAGCTGATAGCGGATGTCGGCATAGTGGGTTATCCCAATGTCGGGAAGTCATCTCTGGTATCGGCAGCTTCCGCTGCCAGACCCAAAATTGCCGATTACCCTTTTACAACACTGGAGCCGGTGCTGGGAACGGTCATCGTTGGGCACCGCAGTTTTGTCGTGGCGGAGATTCCTGGCTTGATTGCCAAAGCCAGCCTGGGGAAGGGATTAGGGCACGATTTTCTGAGACACGTTGTCAGAACCAGAATTCTTATACACCTTTTAGATGGAGACGCCGTATCTCCAGTCGATGATATGATACAGGTTAACAATGAACTCAGCATCTTCGATTCTGCGCTGATTAAGAAGCCTCAGATTGTGGTGGTCAACAAAGTAGATTTGCCGCAGGTCAGGGAGCGTATGGGAGAGATTCGGGGTATATTTGCCGGCGTAGGCATAAATGTCCATTTCATCTCTGCTTTTACTGGCGAAGGGGTTTCCGAGTTGATGGCTGAGGTATTGAAAGAGCTTGACGGCATGAAACCACAGGAGGAGATTCCGCTTGCCGACGGTTCTTTCGCCGTATTTCATCCCCAGCCGAAGGGAGACAATATCAGGGTGGTGCGTGATGGGGATGTCCTGGTTATAGAGAATGATAGCCTCGAGCGTATTATTGCCGGCACAGATGCCTCCAATGCAGAGGCTAAACGTCAACTTATCGGGCTGGTAAGCCGTCCCCATATCAGAAAGGCTCTGGAAAAAGCCGGCGCCAAACCCGGAGATAGAGTGCGCTGCGGCAATTTCGAGTGGTGGTGGTAGCAAGTTGAAGCTGGGAGTTCTTGGCGGGACCTTTGACCCCATCCATAATGGGCATATCATGATGGCTGAGGAGGCCTCTGCTTATCTTGGTCTCGATGAGGTAATCTTTATTCCTGCCGGACAGCCGCGGTTTAAGGAGGGAGAACCGGTTACCGAAGCGGCACACCGCCTTCGTATGGTTGAACTGGCTATCGAAGGGAAGCCCTCATTTCGATTATCCGCTATGGAAATCGAGAGGGGAGGGGTAACATATACCGTCGACACTTTAAGGGAGTTAAAAAGACGCCTGAAGCCGCAGGATGAGCTCTACTTTATTATGGGGTGGGACAGTTTGCAGGAACTTTCATTGTGGCACAGCCCCTCGGAATTGATATCTCTCTGCAAACTGGCTGTCGTTCCGCGGCCTGGTTTCCCAAAACCGGATTTAGCTCTTTTGGAGGAACAGATTGCCGGATTGAAGCAGCGGGTAATCATGCTGGATAAGCCTGTAATTCAAATATCCTCTTCCGAAATAAGGGAAAAAATCAAAAACGGGATAGGTATCAGTGGGCTGGTGCCCGATGCCGTCGCCGATTATATATACGCGCACGATTTGTACAGAGAAAACAAGCCTTCCGTATAATCAACCTTTGTTGACCGTTTATAGAGTGGATATTGCAGGGGCAACCATCGGTTGTCCGTCATTTCCCAAAATAAGATATCGTATTAAATCCCCTCTACCCCCTCTTTTCCAAAGCGGTCTAATAACCGAAATATCTATCGGATTTTCAAATGGTGTATAGATCCTTTCCCGATATGTTGGGATGAAGGATGATAGTATTATGGGTGTCTCCTCGTACTTCGCAAGCGGTGAGCGCAAACATGAATAAGAGCCTATCGAGGTGACTGAGCGAGGGAATAACAGGTTTTGATAAATCCTATATATCCAGGTTCTTAACACTCTTAGCGTGAGCCTGTATAAATGCCTTGCGAGGAGGTACATCGCCTCCCATCAGCATGTTGAACACCTCATCCGCTTTGGCAGCATCCTCTATATTTACCCGCAGCATGGTGCGGGTTTCCGGGTTCATGGTGGTTTCCCATAGCTGCTCAGCGCTCATTTCACCGAGGCCCTTATACCTTTGAACCTCCGCTTTTTTTGATTCCGCCTTCAATCTCTCAAGAATTAAGTCTTTCTCCTGTTCCGAGTATACCCATTGTTCGGTCTTCCCTGACCTTATGCGATACAGAGGGGGTTGGGCAATGAAAAGGTGCCCCCTGTTTATCAGTTCGGGCATATGGCGGAAAAAGAAGGTCATCAGCAGGGTGCGGATGTGGGCTCCATCAACATCGGCATCTGCCATAAGTACGATGCGGTGGTAGCGCAGCCTGGATATGTCAAGAGAGTCATCGATACCGGCTCCGAGGACGGTAATCATATTGCGAATCTCTTCGCTGGAGAGGATTTTCTCCATGGAAGCCTTTTCCACGTTCAGGATTTTACCTCTCAATGGGAGTATTGCCTGGAAGCGGCGGTTGCGCCCTTCCTTGGCTGACCCCCCTGCAGACTGACCTTCGACCAGAAAGAGCTCACACAGGGAGGGGTCTTTTTCCGAACAATCGGCAAGTTTCCCGGGGAGTGTTCCTGCCTCCAGACTGCTCTTCCGTATGACCAGGTCCCTGGCTTTTCTGGCAGCTTCTCGTGCCCTGGCGGAAGTGATGCATTTTTCGATTATTTTTTTGGCATCATCCGGGTGCTCTTCCAGGTATAGAGAAAGGCCATCGGCAACGACGCTTTCGGTGGTATTCTTTATTTCTATATTACCCAGTTTCCCCTTAGTTTGTCCCTCGAACTGGGGTTCGCCCAACTTAACGCTGATTACGGCAGTAAGCCCTTCTCTGGCATCATCGCCTACAAGGTTGGGGTCGTCTTCTTTAAGCAGCTTGCTTTTGTGTGCATAATCGTTGAGCACGCGTGTGAGAGCTGAACGGAACCCGGTAAGGTGAGTCCCCCCGTCTACAGTATTGACGCAGTTGGCAAAACTGAATGTATTATCGGTGTAACCATCGTTATACTGGATTGCTGCTTCCACTATGGTGCTGTTTTCCTGCTTGGATATATATATGGGCAATTTGTGAAGAACTGTCTTGTTGCGGTTAAGGTGGCGAACGAATCCGATTATCCCACCCTCGAAATAGAAGGTCTGTTCCCTATCCGATTTTTCATCGTAAAAAGATATCTCCAGACCCTTGTTCAAATAAGCAATTTCACGGAAGCGGTCGTTTAAGGTGTCAAAGTCATATTCCGCATCGATGAATATTTCCCGGTCAGCCAGAAACGAAGTGGTCGTCCCTTCTCCTTCAGCTTCCCCGACTTCCTCCACTCTTTTCTGAGGGATGCCTTTTTTGTATTCCTGATAGTATTTTTTACCGTTGCGCCTGACAATTACTTCCATTCGCTCCGACAGTGCGTTTACTACCGAAGCGCCGACGCCATGCAAACCACCCGATACCTGATAAGTCTTTCCGCCGAATTTGGCTCCGGCATGCAGGACGGTCATAACCGTTTCCAGCGCCGAAATCCCGGTAGCCTGGTGGATATCGACCGGTATACCGCGGCCATTATCTTCAACGGTAACCACGTTGTTTTTATCTATGGTTATCTTTATCCTGGTGCAGAAACCGGCCATAGCTTCATCTACGCTGTTGTGCACGATTTCATAGACCAGATGATGCATGCCGCGCTGGTCGGTGGAGCCGATGTACATTCCTGGACGGCGGCGGACAGCCTCGCGCCCACCAAGAACCTGTATATCGGAGGCAGAATAATCGCTTTTACTTCTTAAATCTTCATTGTTCTGTGTCATTTTACATACTCTTGAATATTGTTTTTGAAGAAAGACCGCTGCATTATAACAAAAAAGGCAGGCTTTTTCTGCTGCCCTGTATATTTATCAACCAGATTTAATTATACCATAGTATCGCGGCGGTGGTAAAACTTTTAAAGCTAAATGGTACTTAACCCTTAGAAAACAGTTGCTAGCCTCTCCTCTATGCAGAGCAGATTATATCAAAAGAAAAATAAGAGGAGTCGAACGACTCCTCTTATCGATTTTCGGTACACCCGTTCCTATTTACCTTCATCCAGGGCTTCCTGAATGTCTTTAGCCATCTTTAAAAAGACTTTTCTCAGCCGTTTCATAACTTCTTCGGCAGCCTTTTCACCTGCTAGTCTGGCTTCTTCAGCGGCTTTCCTGGCGTCTGCTGCTGCAGATTCGATATCATCCAGCAACATCGGTAAAGGGGTATCCATTATATCATGTTTCTTTTCAGTTTCCTTTGGCATTTTTCCTCCTTAATGCTCTATTTTAAGTGCTACCCGGGGTTTGTCAGGGCTTTAAAGAGCAGACATTAGAGCAACTGCCAGAAAGGCTGCCCCGAAAACAAGAGCCAGTATCAAAACGATTGCCGTAACGGCCCATTCACTCTGTGAAAGCTTCTTGATTACCGCTTTTACCAGCGCTTCTTCGGCTTTAGCCAGTGCTTCCTCTGCTTTCCTCTGTGCTTCCTGGGCTATCCTCTCCCCTGATTCCCTGGAATCTTTGGCTGCAGCAATGGCATCCGCTGCAGACCTTGCTGCCAGCCTGGCTGATTCCTGGGCTTCTCTTGAGGCTAAGATTGCTGACCTGATATGTTCATCCAGATCATCCAGTATCTTTGGAAGCGGTTTAACAAGAACTTTGGCGCCCGATTCTTCAGTTTGCATGACATCTTCTTCCATAATGCCCTCCTTTTCAGAACAATACTCCCTTAGCGTTGTTGCACAACGTTAATTTTCGAAGACATAAAGAGCAAACATCATATATTTTTATACACTAAAACTAAGTTTAATACTGGCAGGTCAGGTAATCAATAGGTTTTTGTGGGTTAACAGAGGATTTTTAAAAATATTTATCTTATATTTATATCTTTGCGTTGGGCCTGGGGGATGATATCCCTCTTATCTTTCCGATAAGGAGATAGATTCAATTTTGCCGCAGGACTGGAAGATGCACGGGGCAAGCGTAGCTTGATAAGTTAATATCCTGATGTGAAGCCGAGTGTGTTTTATCTTCCCGAACTTAATATATCAACCCCCGGTTGCGGGAAGTTTATCTGATGCTTCGATGTAGATGCAATACGGGGCAGTTTTATACATTATCAGGAGGGGAATCTGGTACCCCCAAGCGGATTCGAACCGCTGTTGCCGGCGTGAAAGGCCAGTGTCCTGGGCCTCTAGACGATGGGGGCACTTAACTAAGTATATCAAAAGGGCTGCCTGGTTTTCAACGTTACTGGCTGACCGACTCTGGCGTAACGTTAAGCCGTATTCTATCCCGGTGTATGATGGCAGGGCTTTATCCACCTTCTTAATATGGCTGTTTACATACCTTTTCAATATTAAACCTGCAAAAATGTTGCGGTAACCCCTGCTCCTGCTTGCCTGAAATCCACTCGATATCAGAGCAGAGTTCAATCACAGGGAATGATACTTGATAAGAGTTGATAAACCGATGTAATATTAAAAAATCGATAAATAAATCACATCGGTAGGGGATATACTATTGAACAGAGTAAATATTGTTCCGATGGCAACTCGATGCAGGGATACTGTTTTTGAATGGGGCAGGCGTACCTATGTAATGGGCATCGTCAACGTTACCCCTGATTCCTTTTCTGGAGATGGCTTAAACAATCTCGATTCTGCAATCGCACAGGCAAAACGATTTGTCGACGAGGGTGCAGATATTATTGATGTCGGCGGGGAATCGACCAGGCCCGATTCACAGCCGGTATCCGCCGAAGAAGAAATAAGCAGAGTTATTCCGGTCATAGAGGCCTTATCCCATGAGCTATCTGTTCCGATAAGCATAGATACCTATAAGTCGGCTGTAGCCCGCTGTGCCGTTAAAGCCGGAGCTAATATTATTAATGATGTATGGGGATTGCAGAAATCGCCAGAACTGGTAATAATTGCAGCAGAGGCAAAAATTCCGATAATCATAACCAGCAACCAGAGGACTAACCCCTGTAAAGATATTATGGCAGGGATTATCTCAGACCTCAGAGAGAAAATTGGGATGTTGGAAGAGGGTGGGGTTATATCGGAAAATATTATAATCGACCCCGGTATCGGTTTCGGTAAAACGCCGGAGCAGAATCTGGAAATCATCAGGAGGCTTGCCGAACTTAAGACCATTGGAAAGCCGATTTTACTCGGTACTTCTCGCAAGTCTTTTATCGGTGAGGTACTGGGACTACCTGCGCAGGATCGGATGGAAGGGACGGCGGCAACGGTGGCCATCGGCATCGCCAGCGGTGCCGATATTATAAGAGTTCACGATGTTAAGCAAATGGTGCGGGTATGCCGCATGAGCGATGCTATTATACGTAGAAAGGAATAACAAATAAATGGCAGCAATGCAATATACGACAGTCTATTTGGGATTGGGGTCCAATCTGGGAGACCGCAAGGATAATCTGGAGAAAGCTATCGAATATCTTTCTCAGAGGATGCGTATAACTGCGAAATCTTCGATATATGATACCGAGGCGATGGAAAACCGCGAACAGCCGCGCTTTTTGAACATGGTTTGCCAGGTACAAACCATATTTAAGCCGCAGGATATTTTAGTACTGGCAAAGTCTATTGAACGTAAAATGGGGCGCCAGCCCAATTCCCATAACGCACCTCGCCCTATCGATATCGACATTCTGTTTTACGGTGATGAGATAATAGAAACTCCCGAGCTGACTATCCCGCATGCTTCTTTGCCAAACCGTGCATTTGCCCTGGTACCCATGGCGGAAATAGCCCCCGACCTGGTGCATCCGGTAATCAAGAAAACCATTAGCACCATGTTAAAAGAGCTCGAAAACGGTATTCAGGGCGTTATGAAGCTAAACTGTCCATAGGGGCAAGGGCATTATATTTAAAATGGATACAATAAATAACAAGTCGATGACGCTTCCTTCGACGAGCTCTGCAACTGTCTTATTGTCATTCCGGAGTCCCGACCTATCGGGACGAAGCATGACATTTGGAATTTCGTTCGCCCTGAATCCCGGATTAATTGGCAATGGTCTAAAAGTCAGAGCAAACAAAATTGATTTAAATAAAATAAAAGGATTAAGAAATGTATAAATTATCCGTAGAACAGCACTTCGATGCCGCCCATGCCCTGAGGGGATACAGGGGAAAATGTGAGAATCTACATGGTCATCGCTTTCAGGTAAAGGTCAAGGTAACGGCTTCGCAGCTCGACGATATCGGGCTGGCATTCGATTTTACTGAATTGAAGCGGATGTTGAAATCAATCCTCGACAAATTCGACCATGCCAATCTTAATGAAACCCCGCCCTTCGATAAAATTAATCCGTCTTCGGAAAATATCGCTCGTACTGTCTACGAGGCTATGAAAATCGAGTTAAAGGATGCCCCTGTCAGGTTGACTGCCGTCAAGGTGTGGGAATCGCCGGAAAATGCGGTGGAGTACCGGGAGGGGTAAGATTATAGCAGGTGTTAATTCCTTTTTTTAAATTCCTTAATTTTCTGTCTTAACTGAACACTAGTTATCCCTTGAGCACATACTTTAAAAATTTGCTCGAGTAGATATTTGTCTTTATAAATATCTTTGAATTTTAATATTTCATACCACTGATTAAAAGTGGCATTTTTAATAACATTTTGATCTTGTTTACCGAGAAGATACATGGTTTCAGGATATCTTTTTGCTTCGGTAGGGTTCTTTTTTGCACCGCCAAATAGATCTGGATAAAGATCGTATGCCATCCTGTGCCAGATAAGGCCCCTTCTGTCGGTAAAGCCTTTGCTATCTACAAGTTGAAGCACCTTGCCTACTTCATAACAATACCCTATATCCTTTACTTTTTCAGGGTATTTTATAGTTAGAGCATTGATCTCTTTTAACATGTATTGTATTGTTTTTTCTATCTCTTCTTCTATTAGTAATTCCTCAATGCTTTCAAGTTCTTTCCCACTGCCCAATGTAACTTTCGCATCGAACGTATCAACCTCTATCTCTTTTCCGCCTATAACTAATTTCTCTTTTCTTAATATTCCTTTTTTATCTGCCATTTTTTAATTTCCTTTTGTTTTTATATTGATGACGTTGAAATAGCGTCATAATACATTGCATCACGCTTATCTTTAATTGTTCTCATTTCATCAGCATCTAATTGCCCCTCGTTATATTTAAATGCAAGTAATTGCTCTATGGCTTCATCTATTCCACATTTAATCATATATAGAAGTATTTCGTATGACTGTGTTTTTTTACTTGTGCCTGCTAACTCCCTCACATGCACAAAGTCAGGGTGATCAAAAATGATTCGGAGGCGTCCTTCTTCTGTTACTGGCAAGTGCTTCTTTTTTTCTATGGGCGTTCCTTTACCATAACTAAATACCATTGTGCTTAAGAATACTTTACCTCTTACAGCGGGAGGCTCTTCATGTAGATAAAAGGTAAATGATCGCCTATTGAGTTCTTCCCCCTCTTCATTTTCCAGTATAGCACTTGCCTTATATTCCCCAGGCTTATCAACATTTTCTTGGAAGTCAATGAGAGGAATGTCTATTTTTTCCCTCTTGTTTCCATCAAGAATGATTTTATAACTTGACTTGGCCTTCATATCACCTTCTCTATGCTTAATTTCCATCTTCAGTTGTAATTTTGCTACACTTTCAGTATCATTAACGAGCTCACACTCTGTAATTAGAGATTCATCATATTCAAGTCTATTAGCATTGCCTCTAAAGGTATCGATTCTTATTGGGGGAGGCTCTTTTGGTGGTTTAGGGGGCGTTGGCTTAGGTCTCTTCCCTTTTGGTCCAGTTGCTTCTGTTGATAATTCTGGGGCATATTCTCTGACAAGATTATTTACAATAAGCACTGCTCTTTCTATTAAATCTGTTGGTAAAGGTACCTCTTTTCTCTTTAGCGGGATAATCTCTTGGGCAAACTCATCAGATTTCCTTCTTATATATTCTCGTACATGGTTCCAAGCCCTTTTATTATTAAATCCAAAATGATTGGGGAATTCCACTTTCTTTAGTTCTGTTTCTAAATCTTCGTCAAAAGTGCAATATCCATAAATTTTACCTTTAATTATTTCATCAGCAGATATGGGTAACCTGACAATAGTCATTCCACCTCTTTGAATTGCAATACCTCTGAAAAGTTCAGGTAATTCACTTTCACAATATCGTAATGCTAAGCTCTTCACTAAACCTAAACCATTGATTTTCTCATTAGTAAAAACTTTTTCTTTCACGACAGTTGGCAGTTTAGGTAATTCCACCCTGCGATCAGTGCCATCAAAATTAACAATAAAAATTGCATTCCAGTTCCTAATTATTTCCCACCAAGTTGCTGCTATATAAGCCATGAACGCTTTATAATCGAGTAATTCATTCCTGAGTTCTGGTTTTAAATCCATAATCCAGATTCGTGTTCCTTGGTGATCTAATGGGTTTGTATTAGGGATTATATCTTTTAACTTCTTGTTTTCGTCATCATACTCTTCAGTAGTACCATATGAGAAATGGTAAATACCTTCTTCATCTATACTTTCAGTCAGAACAATTTTATTTTTAGCAAAGTAGTGAAACAAAAACTTACCTTGTCCACGAGCACCCAATTTTGTTTCCTCTGTTTTGGCTGTGTCCCATAAGCTTTGGTATTCTTTCCACCTTTTAGAATTCATTCCAAAAGTCCCAAAATCTTCTATGGTCAATGTGTTTAGTTGGGGTATGTAGTTAAATACCAACTTCCAGTCTTTCCCCCTTTTTGTTGCCCTTGCATCCCATGAATTTTGCCCTGCGTCCTTTTGGAGTCCTTCACATAGGTTTGGATATTGATCGGCAATATTTTCATCAGTGCGTCCTAGATTCACTTCTCTACGCTTCATGATTACCCCCTGGTTTTCATAATTTGAATTTATCTTTTTTCTTAGGGCTAAATTTTACTTTTACTTCTTTCAATTGATTATTTATAGCAGAAAAGATCTTATCTATATCTTCTTCAGTATAACCATATACCTGTTTATTTGAGAGATTTCCTAATATTCTTATTTTCTCTAGGACTGCATTTGTTCTTATTTCAGCAATTCTCTTAAATCTTTGCTCTGGTGTTTCATTATCAGTTTTCATGCTAAAATATCTCCTTATTTATACCATTGTATATAAAATATAGCAATATATTTTATAAAATTCAAGTAATATTATTAAAATATTTATAAATAATAAAAAATAAAATGCAATATTTAGCAATAAATAGTTTGATAAAAGGGGTTTTTTAATGCGTGAATTTAAAATATAAGAAAAAAGAAATAGGTTTGCCTATAAAATATGGCTCAACAAAATCCTCAGTCCTATCAGTATCAGGATTACGCCTCCCAGAAGTTCTGCCCGCCTGCCGAGTACCTTGCCGGCTTTTCTGCCCAGTAAAAATCCGGTAACGGAAAGCAGGAAGGCGGTTATTCCAATAACTCCACTTGCCAGGGCAATATTTACTTCGAAGAAGGCAAAGGTTAATCCCACTGCAAGGGCATCTATGCTGGTGGCCAGCGAAAGGGTCAGAAGGGTACTCCATCTGGTGATATCGGGTTGAGCCTCTTTTTCTTCTTTGCGGAAGGATTCCCATATCATTTTGCCGCCGATCAAAGCCAGCAGCCCGAAAGCCAGCCAGTGGTCGTAATCGGCAATCAGGTCGACGATGGTCTGCCCCGCCATCCATCCGATAACCGGCATCAAGGCTTGAAAGATGCCGAATGACAACGAGGCGGTGATAATCTGTTTCCGTGAAACGGATTTCATGGCGATAGATCCGCTGAAGGCAACAGCGAAACAATCAGCCGATAAACCGATGGCGATAACCAGTATCGAAATTAAATCAAGACTTTCCATTTAATTTGCAAAAGGCAGACTGATTAAAGCATAATATCTAAAATTTTTCAAAAATACCTGTGGTTTCTTTATTAACAGGATTATTTTTGTTAAACTTCGATTTGTGATACTTGACAAGCTAATGTAAAATAGGTTTTCATTAAAAGTTAATATGTCTATGATAGGATGATAAGTTCATATGTCGTATGGAAAAGAAGAACAAGCTAGATTAATGAGGCAACAGAGCAAGCAGGCCATAGCCCTGGCTATGGAAGGCCGCTGGCGGGAAGCTGTGGAAGCGAATAAAGCTATCATTGAGAACTTTCCTGATGATGTGGATTCCTACAATCGTTTGGGCAGGGCTTATATGGAGCTGGGAGAGTATGCGCTGGCTAAAGATGCTTATACCCGTGCGAAACAACTGGACCCGCACAACAACATTGCCGAAAAAAATATACGCCGTATCAACCACTTGATTGAAACAGGGGTCGGGCCAGAGGGAACGCCTTCACGGGTGGAGCCGAATGTGTTTATCGAGGAAACGGGCAAGGCGGGGGTCGTAAAGCTGTATCATCTCGCCCCCCGGGAGAAGCTGGCCAGAGTGGATCCCGGAGATAGAGTGAACCTGAGAATATCGGATTCCAATCTCATAGTAGAAGACATCCACAATGAGTACCTTGGGATGGTTGAACCCAGGCACAGCCAGCGCCTGATAAAGCTAATGAGTGGAGGCAATCGGTATTCGGCTACGGTAACCAGCGTTTCTGATGATAACCTGGCGGTAATCATAAGGGAAACATATCAGCATCCGTCGCAGTTTGGACAATTATCATTTCCTTCCAAAGGTGTCAGTGGCATCAGGTCTTACGTCAGTGATAAACTGTTGAGGCGCAGATTGGAATATGATGACTCGCTATCCGACCTGGAGTATCCGATCGATGGCGGCGATGAAATAGATCTGCTTCCTGAAGATGTGGTGGACGATAGTGGCGATACCGATGAACTTAATGAAGAAGATGAGCAGGAGGTCTAAACTGATATGGGTGTAGGAAACATCAAAGATATAAAAATCGATGAAGAGGTCAAAAGCTCTTATCTCGATTATGCTATGAGCGTAATAGTATCCAGGGCTTTGCCCGATGTGCGTGACGGCCTTAAACCGGTGCATCGCCGCATTCTTTATGCCATGCAGGAACTGGGACTTACTCATTCCAGTCCTCATAAGAAAAGCGCCCGTGTTGTCGGTGAAGTTTTAGGCAAATATCATCCACATGGCGATGCTTCTGTTTATGATGCCATGGTACGTATGGCACAGCCCTTTTCTATGCGCTACCCCCTTATTGATGGGCAGGGTAACTTTGGAAGTGTAGATAACGACCCGCCGGCGGCAATGCGTTATACGGAAGTGCGCCTTGAGGCAATCGCAGAGCAGATGCTGGCGGATATAGATAAAGACACCGTAGATTTTATGCCCAACTTCGATGACAGCCTCAAGGAGCCGGTAGTTCTGCCCAGCCGGCTTCCGAATCTGCTGGTCAACGGGAGTTCTGGCATTGCTGTAGGGATGGCAACCAATATTCCCCCCCATAATCTGAATGAGGTTTGCGATGCTCTGAGCTATCTTATAGACCATCCTGATGCCACTGTCGATGACCTGATGAAGTATATTAAAGGGCCTGATTTCCCAACTGGCGGCATCATTCTGGGCAGGGATGGCATTGTTAGCGCCTACGCCACTGGCCATGGCAAGATAATGGTAAGGGCAAAGGCGTATTATGAGGAAGCCTCATCGGGGAAGCAGCAGATAATAGTAACTGAGTTGCCTTATCAAACCAATAAAGCTGCCCTGGTGGAAAAAATTGCCGAACTGGTCAAAGATAAGAAGATTGCCGGCATCAGTGACCTGCGTGATGAATCCGATAGGGAAGGATTACGCATAGTTATCGAACTCAAGAAGGAAGCGCAATCTCGCCAGGTGCTTAACAGCCTTTACAAATACACTGCTATGCAGTCCTCCTTCTTTGTGAATATGCTGGCGCTTGTGGATGGGCAACCGCGCGTAATCAGCCTTAAAGAGGCGTTGCAGCACTTTATCGACTTCCGCCAGGAAGTGCTTACCCGGCGTACTCGCTTTGAACTGAAAGGGGCTAAGGAGAGAGCGCATATACTCGAAGGCTTGAAAATTGCACTGGATTTCCTCGATGAGGTCATCAGAATCATCCGCCACGCTAAATCGGCTGAGGATGCACGCAGTGAGTTGATGTCTAGGTTCGGGCTTTCTCAAATTCAGGCACAGGCTATCCTCGACCTCCAGCTGCGCAGGTTAGCCAGCCTCGAGAGGCAGAAGATACTCGAAGAATATGCAGCTATTTTGAAGACTATTGCCTATCTTGAAGATTTACTGGCGAATCCCCGTAAAATCATGGTTCTGGTGAAGGATGAGCTGGGAGAGCTAAAGAGCAAGTCCGGCAACGCCCGCCAGACGGAGATAAGCGTACAGGAAGCCCTCGATTTCAGCGAGGAAGATCTGATTCCCCATCAGAGAATGGTGGTTACTTTAAGCGAGCGTGGTTTCGTAAAGAGAGTGCCTGCCAAAGCCTTTACTTCGCAGCACCGGGGCGGCAAGGGCATCATTGGAATGGTGACCCGTGAGCTGGATGCCGTCAGGTTCCTGGTAGTCGGCGACACGCACGATACGCTGTTATTCTTTACCGACAAGGGCAAGGTATTCAGTATCAAATGCCATGAGGTGCCGCTTGACCTATCGCGTATATCCAAGGGTATGGCGGCTGTAAATCTCTTCCCCATCGCAGGGGGAGAAAAGGTCACTGCTGTCGTAGCGGTAAACAAGTTTAAAGAAGATAACTTCCTGCTGATGGCTACAGCTAACGGCGAAGTTAAAAAGACATCGGCTGACAGCTTCAGCGCAGTGCGCAGCAGTGGTCTTATTGCCATGGATTTAAGCAAGGGAGATAGCCTGGTTGCCGTATGTCAGGGTAAAGAAACGGATGATGTCCTGCTGATAACGCAGAAGGGTCAATCTATCAGATTCCCCATCTCCGAATTGCGAACCAGTTTAAGGGCCAGTGGCGGTGTCTGCGGTATCAAGCTGGAGGAAGGCGATAAAGTGGTCAGTATGGATGTGGCTCAACCCAACTCATACGTCCTCACGGTTACTTCGGGCGGGCACGGCAAACTGACGCCCATCGAGGATTACCCTCTGCAGCATCGCGCCGGCAGCGGTGTCATTACGTTCAAGATTGTGGAAAAGACCGGCGACGTGGCGGCAGCCAGGGCGGTAACCCCCGACCAGCAGGTGATGATTATCTCCGCCAACGGCATCATCACGCTTACCCCCGTCAAGGAACAAGACCCGCGGCTGGGAATCACCATACAGGGGAGGAGCACGCAGGGTGTGCGCCTGATGAAGCTGGAAGAAAATGACAGTGTGGTTGCCATAACCGCCTTCGACGGCGAGGATAAAGAATAGTCCACTCCGGTATAAATCGATGATATGAAAAGGGGCGGTCCCGATTTCGGGACTGCCCCTTTGTGATTGCTTGGAGAATATTCTTTCTATTTAACGGTGGTGCTGGTGGTAGTAGAGGCGGTTGTAGTCATGGACATCATAGAGTGATACAGCGACGCCGGGACGCTGTCAGTCCAGTCTATTGTCTTATTAAGCATATCGAGCTGGAAGAAATATATGGTTTCATCGAACTCGATCCAACAACGTATCGTCCATTCGGCTAATTCATTGCAAACAATCTGGTGGTTTTCTATGCTAATGGGGCTTAAACCTCCGATATCGTCTCTTATACCCGAGCCGTCGTCATTGAGCCATCCGCTGGGTATATAGTCGAAGTAGTATTCGAAAACGGAGGCCCCCTCATCGAAAATATTCTTGAGTTCGGGGTCGGTGCCGGCAATATCTATTATTTCCTGTTTCTTGGCATCGGTTACCGGAACGACCTCGTTTTCGACTATCTCCACCTCTTTGTTTCCATCGCTTCCATTGATTACATTGGCTATTATAATTCTGTCATCGTTGACCTTTATAACGACGGTGGCATAAATATCAGCAACGACACCGTCCTTCACACTGATAGCATCTATTTCCGCATTGCCGAGCAGAGCCTGGACCTGCGGGTCGTTGAGAACCAGTTCCTTTGCGATGGCTGTTTTATCTTCTTTTTCTATTTTTTCTATCGGCCAGCTGCTGGTCGAAAAAACAGTTTTGGATAACATATCGACCTGGACGAAATATCTGGTCCCTTCATGTTCCATCCAGAAGCGTACTTGATACTCGACAAATCCTTCGCATGCTGCCTCCTGGTCCTGAATGGCCAGCGGTTGTAAGGCTTTAACATCTCCCGTAAAATCAAAATGCCCGTCTCCGGCGATGTAGGCAGGTATATAATCGAAGTAATACATATAAATATTCACACCCTGGTCTAAAAGAGCCTTTATTTCAGGGTCGGTTCGGGCGATTTCAAGCACTTCTTGCTTCTTGGTATTAGATATAGGCATCGTCTCTATTTTTATTAAATCAACTATTTTAGTTGTAAAAACACCTGTCGATAGCCTGACTACAACTATATCGTTATCACTAACCCTTATATAATATTCAATATAGTCCGGGGTCTGTACCAGGGCAGCTATTTTAATGTTATCTGTGTCTATTGCTTCATCTTCGATTATCTCCTGAACTTCGGAGTCGTTCAGGGCAACCTCCATCGCCATCGCTTCATAGTCTCTTACCAGCGGGGACATGGTAACCGCCATAGCGGCTATCACCAGAACAAAAACTGCTGAAGTGCTTACCAGCGCTTTTTGCCAGACCGGTCGGTTGGACCCGAAAAATCCTGTTATCTTACTCATAATAGGAATCTTTCTCCTTTTTACGGCTGCTGCCGTTTTATTCGAGGAGGATTCGAATTTTTCTAATAAAGCCGTTTTCAAGAGCCTTCGATGGGTATGCAGTTCGGCCTCCGGAAGCCGGGCGCTCTCCAACTTTTTTATTAAATCCTCATTTTTCATCATCCACCTCTATAAAGGATAACCGCCGAATTCCTAAAAAGTTGCATCGTCCTCCATCATTTTTTTAAGTTTTTTCAGTCCCCGGTGCAACAGGGATTTTATAGTTCCCTCGCGTTTTCCCAGTATCAGGCAAATTTCAGCGGAAGATTTTTTCTCGAAATATTTAAGAACGATTACCTGCTGGTAAATATCGGGTAGTTTAACGATGCATTTATGCAATAAAAGAAAGTCCTCGTTTTTTTGTATATCGGCTTCGGTGCGCGCTATTTCATCGTTAATGGTAACATCGGTAATAATCTCTGAAATTTTTATGTCCTGCTTAATCAGATTAAGCTTCTTGCTGCGTCTGTATCCGTTGCTGATTTCGTGTTCTGCGATGCGGTACAGGTAGGCCGAGAAGGGGATATTGCGCCACTGGAATCGTTTAATAGTTTGAAGGGCCTTGAGGAATACTTCGGAGGTTATATCCTTTGCCGTCTCTACGCTGGCTGTTCTTTTGAGAACATAACCGAATATTTTTGGGTAATATTCGTCATAAAGCTGTGCGAAAGCATCAGCATCGGTCTGGGCTCTGTTGACCAGCTCTTTTTCGTGCTCTAAATCCATTATATCTTAATATGTCTCAATAGGATAACCCATTTTAAGACAAAAGGTTGCACTAATCTATTAAGAATTTAAAAAATATTTTGAAAAGGGGGAAGTCCGCGTTGCAAGTCCCGACTTCCCCCCCAATTTAATTATATGTTATTTATATTCTACGATACTTCGATAGCGTCCATCGGGCAGACATCGCGGCACGCCCGGTCTGCCTTGCACCTGCTGGCATCTTTTACCTTGCAGACGCCGCCGTCTACGTAGAGGATTTTCTGTGGACAGACATCCGTACAAGCTCCACAACCGATGCATGATTGTTCGTCGATTTTTACCATTTTGTTACCTGTTTCCCCCTCTTTTTTAGATTTATGATTTTTTATATATACACAGATTATCTATTTTTTCCAGGCCACAGGCATTGCAGGAATGAGTGCGGCAATCCGGGGTCTCTTTCCCTTCCATCGCTTTTTTGTATTCACGCTTGAGAAAATCGATTGAGACACCGATATCGATGTGTCCCCACGGCAGCGGTTCGTCCAGCGGCCGCTCCCTTTGGGTATAGAAATACGGGTCTAATCCTTCCTGCCGGAAGGCGTCCAGCCATATATCGAATTTGAACTGCTCTCCCCAGCCGTCGAAGCATGCCCCCAACTGCCAGGCACGGTGAATTACCCTGCCAATTCTTCGGTCTCCACGTGAAATGACTGCTTCCAGCAGGCTTTTGGGGAAATCCTGCCATGATAATTCCACGTCTTTTCTCTGTAACCTTGATTTTAATAAGTCCTGCTTGTATATTATTTTTTCTTTACTATCCATGGCTACCCACTGGAAAGGGGTGTGAGGTTTGGGAACAAAGGTCGATAAGCTGAGCCTCAGATGCGGTTTTTTCCCCGGGATATTTCTTCCCACAGCGCGGACTTTATCTACCAGTTCGATAATACCGATTATATCCTCTTCGGTTTCCGTCGGCAAACCGAGCATAAAATACAGCTTCAGATTTTTCCATCCTCTTTCAAAGGCGGTGGATGCGGTATCCAGCACTTCCTGTTCGGGTATGCATTTGTTAATTACGCGCTGCAATCTCTGGCTGCCGGCTTCCGGGGCAAAGGTCAACCCCGATTTACGACTGGCAGGCAGTGAATCTATCAACTTTACCGAATCCACCATCAACCTCAGGCTGGGGAGTGACAGGGCAATATTCCTGCGGCCATATCTCTCAACCATCTTTTCCACCAGTTTATCTATTTCGTGATAATCGCTGGTGCTGAGCGAAACGAGGGCTATTTCGTCATAACCGGTATTATCGATAATCTCTCCGGTGGCCTCCAGAACCTCTGCATGGGAACGCTGGCGCACCGGCCGGTATGTCATTCCGGCGTTGCAAAAACGGCAGCCCCGGCTGCATCCACGGCTTATCTCGATGGCTCCCCGGTCATGCGTGGCCTCGATAAAAGGAACTACCGGCCTGACTACAGGCGGCGGTAACTGAGCTACTATCTGTCTCTTTATAGAGGGGCTGGCTTCGGGGACGAGGGGAGTAATGCTTTTAAAATTACCATCTGCTTCATATTCCACTGTGTACAGGCTGGGCACGTAGATGCCAGGAATTTTAGCCAGTTGCCTGAGCAGCTCTTTTCGCGAAGTCCCCCGTTTATTGCTCTTGAAGTCTCTCAGGCAGTCTACCAGTTTGGGCAGCAGGTCCTCCGCATCCCCTATAACAAAGAAATCGATAAAGTCCGCCATCGGCTCCGGATTCAGGGCACAGCTGCCGCCGGCAATCACCAGCGGATGGCTATTCGTCCTATCACAGGCCAGTACAGGTATACGGGATAGATGCAACATATTCAGTATGTTGGTATATGTTAGCTCGTATCCCAGCGAAAAACCGATGATGTCGAATTCATTCAGGGGGTGTCCGCTTTCAAGGCTGAGAAGCGGTATCCCGGCTTTTTCTATGGCAATTGCCATATCGGTCCAGGGGGCGAAAACCCTCTCGGCAAGTACATTCGGTTGGCTATTCAATATCTTGTATAGTATGGGAATCGCCATATTGGACATACCGATTTCATATATGTCTGGATAGCTCAAAACGAACTTTATATCCGTTTTTTGCCAGTCCTTTATGACGCTGTTCCATTCGCCGCCGGTGTAGCGAGCCGGTTTGGTTACATTGAATAAAATGCTATCCGGGTAAGTCAAAAACTATCCTCCAGGGCCTTAATTATACGTGGAATTGCCTCCGGGGTGCAATTTTACCGTGCTTATACTGGCAGTTTAACAGCCCCGGTGCAGGTTGTGATTTATCTGTAAAACAATCTGTCTTTGACCTGGCGTGCTATTGCCGATAGCGTATCCCCTGCTTTAGCATTGATTACTATGCTTGCCCGGTCGTCGAAGGGGGTGGGGGTAAGATTGATTATAACCAGTCTGGCACCGGCATCTATAGCGTAGGCCGGCAGATAAGCGGCGGGATAAACCGTCAGACCGGAGCCGACGATTATCATCAGGTCGCAAGTGCAGGCATGCTTGATAGCTTCATTCAGGATATCTGCAGGGAGTTCTTCTCCGAAGAAAACGACATCGGCTTTTAAAAGACCGCCGCATTCTTCACAGACAGGCGGGTCGTCGCTTTCCCCTGCTTTATTTCTGATCTGGTCCAGAGGATAGCGCCTCCGACAGTTTAAGCAGATGAACCTGTGCAGGTTTCCATGCAGTTCCAGAACTCGCTTATAGGGAACGCCGGCTTTCTGATGGAGGTTATCGATATTCTGGGTAATTACGCAATCTAGTTTCCCCAGGTTATACAGCTCGGCGATGGCTTTATGTGCCCGGTTGGGGGCGGCATCGACGCTCAATTCTCTGAACAGCCGCCACTGCTTGCGACGGGCTTCCGGGTTGTTTAAAAATCTTTCGTAGGTGAAATCATCCGGGTCGAAGCGCTCCCATATGCCGCCAGGGCTGCGAAAATCAGGGATGCCTGATTCGGTGCTGACGCCGGCGCCGGTAAAGAAGGTCAGCCTTCGGGATTGCAGTATCAACTCTGCGATTTTATCTACTTTAGGGTCGTGGTAATACTCCATATTTATCTCCCAGCAGGTCATCAGGAATCAGGGAAAACATAACCCCGTCAAGCACCTTGCCACGCTGATATATCAGATTTCTTAAAATTCCTTCCCGTACAGCTCCAATTTTTTCCGCCACTCGCTGGCTGGCCAGGTTCCCGGTTGCAGTAACAATCTCTATGCGGTTGAAATGAAGCCTTTCGAAACCGAATCTTGCCAGTAATATAGAGGCTGCCGATGCCACCCCGTTGTTGCAATACTTTTTTCGCACCCAGTACCCAAGATTGGCTACCATGTTTTGGTTATCTATCTTATTTAAACCGCACCAGCCCATGAGCTTTTGTGTTGCCGGGTTGACAATTGTAAAATTATACTCCTGTCCTTTGTCCCATGCGGTCGCACAGGCTTTCAGCCAGGTCCGGCTGTCATCGACGGAGTAGTTTGTATTTGCCCAGGCTGTCCACTCCATCAATTCGTCAATCGATTCATGGATGGCATCGCAATGCTCCTGTGCATCTTCCGGGCGGCAGAAACGCAGCAACACTTTTCCATCGGTCAGAGTAATATTTTTTTCGATTGGTATCATTTTATCTTTCTTCGTAGCGGCAGATATCGACCAGGCAGCATTTTCTGCAGTCAGGATGCTTGTTGCAGGCTTCCTTGGCAAGATTAACCAGCAAGGCATGATATTCGTTGAAGACAGTAACATCCGGTGTCAGGTTCGACATAAAAAACCTCTGAAAATCATTATAGCTTTTTTCTTCTTCCATCAAGCCGATGCGGCTGAAGATGCGTTTGGTATAAGCGTCTATTACGAAAACAGGTTTTTCCAGGGCATATAACAATATAGAATCCGCTGTTTCCGGCCCAATGCCGTAAACAGTGAGTGTTTCCTCTCGTAGCTTTTGTGTCTCCTCCTTGGCCATCTTAGCTATATCGTCTGCAAATTTCTCCCACAACCAGTAAACGAGGGACTTCAGTTTCCTTGCCTTGGCATTATAATAGCCGCTAGGCTTGATGAGCTCAGCGAGCTCGGGAAAAGGCATATTCCTTATCGAATCTGGCGACAGCGCCTGCGCTGTTTTTAAATTGCAGATAGCTTTTTCTACGTTTGCCCATGCTGCTGATTGTGTAAGCACAGCCCCTACCATCACTTCGAAGGGGGTTTCTGCAGGCCACCAGTGTTGAGGGCCGTATGCGGCCATCAGCCGCTGGTAGATTTCTTTGATTAATTGGTCAGCTGTTTTGTCGTCATTCATCGGAAGTAAATCACCAGTATAGAATTATATCACGGAACGGACATTTTGAAATTCAGCAGGGGTTGATTTCATCAATACAAACCCACTGATTGCAGGCATTTCTTTACCAGCTCTATAAGCCGGCTATTCTATCCCAGCGGAGTAAGAGTGAGCAATTTTTTGGCGATATCTGGATATTCGGCGATGAATTTCAATTCGTCGCCGGTCAGTGGTTTCTGAGCCTCGACGTTAGCATACCTTACCAGTTCCAGTATCTTGTTTGCCTCTTCCCTGTCGGCAAAAGTAACCGACATTTTGCCCATAACATGACTGAATCCCGAGATGCCGCTGTATTCGCCTGCGCAGATTTCACGGCCTGTTTCCACCAGTTCAGGGTCTCCCCTCCCCAGTTCCTTGAAGCCGTAGAGTTCATAATTCTCAGGGTCCTTCAGCACACCGTCGGCATGGATGCCGGATTCGTGGGCAAAGGCATTAGCTCCTACACCAGGCTGATTGATGGGGATGGGGACATTGAATGCATAACTGGCAAACTTGGCGATTTTGTAGGCTTTCGAAAGGTCTATATGATTACCGAGCTGGTACTTCTCTCCAAACCCTTTGGATTTGGTAATGGCCAGAATCGTGGCAACCAGGTCAGCATTCCCGCATCTTTCTCCAATTCCGTTAATCGTAGTGTTAATGTAAGCATCCTGCCCGCCATCGATGACACCTTTGGCGCCGGCAACGGAAGTGGCCACTGCCATACCAAGGTCACCGTGGCAGTGAAGCTCCACAGGGAGCTTCACGTTCTCAGCCAATGCTTTGGTAGTCTCATAAATCGAGAATGGGTTGTCATATCCCAGTGTATCGCAATATCGCAATCTGCAAGCGCCATGTTCTTTGGCTGCAAGCCCGAATTTGATGAGGTAATCCAGGTCCGTCCTGGAAGCATCCTCGGCATTGACGCCGATGGTTTTGGTGCCGTGAGCCTTTGCGGCATCTACCGCATCTGTCATATCTTTAATAATATCGTCACGGTTTTTTCTTCCCTGGAATTTTCCTCTTATCATCTGGTCTGAGGTCGAAATGGAAAGATTAAGATGCTCCAGCCCTGGTACCAGCTTATATGCCAGTTCGACATCGGCGACCATAGCTCTGATCCATCCTTCCAGCCTCATGTGTTTTATTACCCCGAGTTTAACCAGTTCGAGATTGGACTGCAGGTAATTGGATTCGTGCCTGGTAGTTGGAAAGCCGAATTCCGATTGGAATATTCCCATCTCGTCGAGGAAAATGTTGACCATGGTCTTTTCGAGCTTGGAGAGCCCCAGTTTTGCTGTTTGAACGCCGTCCCTGTTGGTAACGTCCACTAAATAAATCTTTGGCATTTTACACCTCATTATAAAATGAAAAACACTTACCCAATTTTAGATGATTAAACTATAATGGTAGCACATTATTCTTTAAGCGGCAATTTTATGCTAGAATTAATCATGGTTTTTTATCTTCCTCCAATAGATGAAAAATAGGCTTGTTAAATCGAGAACCATCGTGGAGTCAGGGGGCGTCGGAATGAAGAAGTCAAAGGTTGGTATTGTTAATGTTACCGGCTATGCCGGAATAGAATTGGCCAGATTAATGGTCAGGCATCCCCATGCCGAATTGGTTTCAGTTACCGGCAGGAGCGCTGCCGGTCAAAAACTGTCGACAGCATTCCCTCATCTTGCAGGAATAACTGACCTTACCGTAGAATCCGAGCTGGGCGAGGTTGATTTCGCTTTTGTGGCTTTGCCGCACAAGGAAAGCTGTCTTGAGGTTATGAAACTTATCGAGCGCGGTATCAGGATAGTTGATATAAGCGCCGATTTCAGGCTCAGCAATGCTGAGGAATACCCTGAATGGTACGGTTTTACCCATCCGTCGCCGGAGCTTTTAGACCAGGCGGTGTATGGGTTGCCCGAATTGTATCGAAAAGATATCGCATCGGCCAATCTGGTAGCCAATCCAGGGTGTTATCCCACCTCTGCCATACTGGCTATGGCTCCCGCCATCAAGCAGGGGATAATTGAAAATGATGTGATTATCGACAGCAAGTCGGGGATATCGGGAGCCGGCAGGACGCTTTCTCTCGGTAGCCATTACTCGGAAGTCAATGAAAATACGTCTGCTTATGCCTTGAAAGGGCATCGCCACCTGCCGGAAATCGTGCAGGAACTCACTTTTCTAAACGGTGAAACGGTGAATGTCACCTTTGTTCCTCATCTGGTTCCGATGACCCGCGGCATTCTGTCCACCTGCTATGCTTCTTTAACGGCGGAATATGCTTCACGAGAGAATATACAGGAAGAAGTAACCCGTATCTATGCAGATTTTTATAAAGACGAACCCTTTGTAAAGATTACGGATGCTCCTCCGCATACCAAGAATACCTGGGGCAGCAATATGTGCCATATCTATCCGTCCGTCGATTCAAGGACGGGGCGTCTCATCGTGATAAGCTGCATCGATAACCTGGTCAAGGGGGCGGCCGGACAGGCGATTCAGAATATGAACATCATGTGCGGTTTTGCCGAGGTTGCCGGATTGGAAGCTCCGCCGGTATATCCGTAAAAAGTCATTCTTAAACCCTCATCCGGCATCCCGACACATCGGGATGCCACCTTCCCCCAGGGGAAGGCATTTTACGTTTATTTGGCGCCCCTTGTCAGCTTCTACCCGGTTTATCGGGGTGGTAGCTTAGGGTAAAAATATCCCATCTTCTCTCGTCCTCGATTCTTAACCAGTCGAAGTTGTAAGAGAGCAAATAACCACTACCTGTGATTAATAATATCAACAATTGCCTCCACGTCATTCTTCTGCTATGCTTTAGCCTGCAATATGACAAATCGAACTGAAAATACAGGTCTGGGGAACGCTTCATTCGGTAAATGGGATTATTTAAAGATAACCATACTCGTTTTTGCCACCACAGGGCTGTGGCAATCGATGCACTCGATAATCCTCCCTATAAGAATCCTTGATTTTGTTCCTGAGGCGGAGAAAAATACCTACCTCGGACTGATGACCTTTGCCGGCCTTATCCTGGCTATGCTGTTGCAGCCCATCTTCGGAGCTATCAGTGATAATTCAGGATTCAGGATGGGGCGGCGCCGTCCAATTATAATCGCTGGTGTTCTAGGTCTTTTATTGTTTCTACCCGGCATCGGGCTGGCTAGCAGCTATGCTATCCTTTTTGCCGTTTATTGCCTGATGCAAATAAGCAGCAATGCCGCGCAGGGAGCGCATCAGGGCTTTATTCCCGATCTTGTCCCTGAAGGAAAGAAGGGGCAGGCTTCGGGGATAAAGAGCTTCGTGGAGATGCTGGGGGGTATAATCCTTATTTATATCATCGGGGTATTGATGGATAACTACAGCGCCGGTAGCGGAGAACAGTGGCTATGGCTGTCTTTGTTAATCCCCGCTGCTGTTCTTCTTGTCTGTATGCTGGTGACTGTATTTACGGTAAAGGAAAAGCCTTTCAGCGGCGCATCCCGTTTTTCATTTGCAGCCATTATTCGTGATACTTTTAAAATCGATATCAGGGTGAACCGCCGGTTTTTGTGGTTTTTAGCCTCTCGCCTGTGTGTATTTGCCGGACTTGGAATCATACAGCAGTTTGCCCTGTATTTTTTACGCGATGTAGTGGGTGTTCCCGACCCGGCAGCTGCTACTTCCAGATTTACCATCCTGGCAGTCATCGGCATGCTGGCTGTGGTTTATCCGGCGGGCAGGTTGTCGGATAAGGTAGGGCGTAAACCTATCGCTCTTGCATCGGCGTTTATTGGGGCATTCGGCATACTTTTAATAATATTATCCAAGGAATACAGTACGATACTGATTGCTGCCGGATTTATCGGCATTGCTCTTGGAGGGTTTACCAGCACGAACTGGGCGATGGCTATCGATATGGTCCCTGCTGGTGAAGAAGCCCGTTATCTCGGGATTGCTAACATGGCAACCGCCGGAGCAGGCGCACTGGCACGTCTTATCGGCCCGGTAATCGATTTCTTTGAAAAGCAGGGTCCGGGCATGGGCTATCAGGTAATGCTGTTCACATGCCTGGTGTTTTTTATTGCTGGTGGGTTGATTATGCTGCGTATCAATGAGAAGGCTACCCGATAAGGTCGAGCAACGCCTGCCATCCCAGCGCTCCTGCCCAGGCCATCCCGACATAAAGGACTGTTCTGCCTAACCAGCAGGCGATGAAGAATTTCCAGATGGGGTATCGGAATGCCCCGGCAATGCAACCTACCACGTCAAATGCGAATGGGAATACCGAGAGTAAAAAGACAGCCGGGGCACCCCACTTACGTATCCAGGACTCTATTTTGAGATACCAGCGGTTGTTTTTTACAGCAACCATTGCCTGCCCACTGTAACCAGCCATATATCCGGTCATCTCTCCGATGGCAGCCCCGAATCCACCTGCCAGACCTACCAGTGTTGGTGAGGGGAGTGTTGCTCCGAGCGCTGCTATGACCACAAAATTGCCGACAGGCAGAATAACAGATGCATTTAATAGTACACTTATGATGAAAGAACCCAGATACCCGTACCCTTTGAGGTTCTCTATCATTTCTGGATTGTACTGGTATATAAGGAATACACCGACGACGATTCCGACAATAAATGTGAGTGTCAGAATAGGAAGGAGCCTTGTTTTTATCCAGGAAGGCTTACACGCTGGCGGGGTTTCCGGTTGCTCTTTTGAAGAATCATCCATATCGCCTGATATTCTATCATAATCCGCTTAAGATAATCCAAAGGCCAACCTGATACAGTCTGGATAATAGTGCCCCTTGTTTTCCTAACGCTGCTAATTGCCTGGAAGTTTCCTGCACCCGGGGGGTTGATATTGCCTGCGTTTGCTGTTGTCTCATTAATTCTTTATTACAATGCCGCCTCGTGCATCGTTACGGGAGTCTTCTTTTCTCAATACCTGACCTCTGTCTGGTGTTTCTTTGCGGCGATAATCAGCATCATCGTTTACTGGATATTGAAGGGGAGTCAAACAAAGTCTTTTGCCTGAGCTTTTTCATACTGCATGTAATCCGTCTCGATGGAAAGAACCGAATTATCAGTGTCAATTCCCGTACTCTATGCTGATCTCGTTAAAGATTCCCAGCAGGTCTTCGATGCTGGTGTTGGTTTTCTCTGCGCCTGCTTTGTCCAGAATTATCTTACCCTGATGCATCATAATAAGGCGGGTGCCATATTCGGTGGCGTAGCGCAGATTATGTGTTACCATTATGGTCGTAACGCCTTTCCCGCGTACCAGCCTGTACGTAAGTTCCATGATGGTTTCAGCAGTCTTGGGGTCCAGTGAAGCGGTGTGCTCGTCCAGTATCAGGAATTCTATGGGGGTCATGGTAGACATTAAGAGTGCCAGCGCCTGGCGCTGCCCGCCGGACAGCGAACCCACGGTAACATCCAGTTTGTCCTCAAGCCCCAGCCCGAGCTGTTTGAGGCTCTCGCGATAGTAATTCATGCGTTTTTTATTTGTTCCAGGGGTCAGATTGAAGGGTTTCCCCTTATTGTCTGCCATGGACATATTTTCAAGGATTGTCATACTGGAGCAGGTCCCCATAGCCGGATTCTGATATACCCTGCCGATGCGACGGTAACGCTTGAAATCTACCATCGGCGTTATATTCGTTTCTCCGATGAAGACGTGCCCCGAATCTATTTCGATATTTCCGCAGATTATATTGAGCATAGATGTCTTTCCACTTCCGTTCGAGCCGACAACGGAAACAAATTCTCCATCATTTACGCTCAGGTTGAAATCCTCGAAAATGTGGGTTTCATTGATGGTTCCCTGATTATAGGTTTTATAGATATGCTCCAGTCTAAGCAAGTTTCTTCCTCCTTGGGCGGCGCTCCATTGCGAGAACCAGTATCACCAGGAACAGCACTGCCGTTACCAGCTTCATATCTGTAGCGGAGAGTCCATATGTGATGGCGACAGCCACACAGGCCTTGTACAGAATGCTGCCGATAGCTACTGCGCTCGTCGGTTTGATTTTGGGCAAGCGCTTAAATAGTGAAAGCCCTATTATGACCGACGCCAGCCCGATTACGATGGTTCCAGTTCCCATCTGTATTTCAAAGAATCTCTGCTGCTGGCACATAACGCTGCCGGCCAGTGCGACCAGTGCGTTGGATATGACAAGCCCGATGATTTTAACGGTACCCTTATCGTTGGCAAGCGAGGTTACCACCGCCGGATTGTCGCCCACGGCGCGCAGCAGATATCCCGATTTCGTCTTGAGATACCAGTCTAGCAGCAGCTTTGCCAACAGTGCGACGATGAAGATGATAATCAGGGTTTTATACGGCTCGAGGAAGCCGGGGAATACTGAATTGGCGATGCTGTTATTAAATATCGTCGTTGTGTTGAATATCGGCAGGTTTGCCTTGCCTGCAATATGCAGGTTGACCGAATACAAAGCTGTCATGGTAATGATGCCGGAAAGCAGGTCTCGCACTTTCAGTTTGACGTGAATCAGCCCGGTAACAAGCCCCGCCGTAGCACCGGCAGCAAGGGAAGCGAGCATGGCAACAATTGGATTTATACCTGCCGTAATCAGAGAAGCTGTGATGGCGGCACCCAATGGGTATGTTCCGTCGACGCTCAGGTCGGGGAAATCCAGAATTTTATAGGTGATGTATACGCCCATCGCAATGATGGCGAATATCAAGCCCTGTTCCAGTATACTGATTACTAAATCCAAACGTCACCTCGAAATTTAAACCGTATAAAAATTGTGGGTTGCACTCCGTATGCAACCCACAAAACCATTTCACTTTAATCAATCCTGGCTACTTCCACTCTTAAATAAGAGCCCCCGATATATCGGGATGAAGAATAACAAAACAATCCTGAAGCCGCTCATCCTGAGCTTGTCGAAGGAAGCGGCGTTGAATTGTTATCCATAGCAACCATGATTGATAAGAGCTAACTATTTCAATCTATTAGTATTATGGGTTACTTTCTTACTGCTCGACTACGTCGATAGCCCTGGCGGCCAGCTCTGCCGGCAGGGTAAAACCAAACTCCTCCATAACAGTCGAATTTATATACAGGAAACTCTCGCTGATTATCTCATAAGGTATTTCCGATGCCTCTGCCTCTCCCTTTAATACTTTAGCCGCCATTTTGCCGGTTTGTTTGCCCAGTTCATAGTATTCCAGACCTTCAGATGCAACACAGCCGATTTTTACCTGCTCGATTTCGCTGCCGAATACCGGAATGCCTTTTTCGTTGGCTGCCTCCAGTATTACCGGCAGTGAGCCGACCACTGTGTTATCGGTTAGATTGGTGATGCAGTCCACCTTGGAAAGAAGCCCATCTATGGCCAGGGGGATATCTGCCGATGTGCTTATACCGGTCGTTATAATTTCGAAGCCATAGTCATCCGCCAGGTCTTCATATACGGCGATGGCAGATTCCGAATTGACTTCACTGGTAGTATACATAATACCGATTTTGGTGGCATCTGGCATCAGTGCCCTTATAAGCTGCAACTGTGCCTCAACCGGCAGCATGTCACTGGTACCGGTGATGTTCCCTTCGGTAATACCTGCAAGAACCGGGTCGGTAACTGCGGTAAAGATAACGGGAATCTTGCCTTCGGCGGCATTATAGGCTGCCTGTGCCATCGGGGTGGCTATTGCGCAAATCAAATCCACATTGCTCGAAACAAAAGACTGGGCAATAAGGTTGGCGGTCCCGCCGTCGAAGTTGGCGTCCTGATAATCAATGGTCAGATTCTCTCCCTCGATGATTCCTTCTTCTGCCAGCCCTGCGATGAAGCCCTCGCGGCAGTTATCGAGTGAAGCGTGCGGCCCGAATTGTCCGATGCCGATATGATATTCTGTTTGGGTATCACATCCGGGCAGGAAAATGAGCAGCATTAAAGCTGCTATGAATACAGTAAATATTTTTTTCACGATTTTTCTCCTTCGGTTTTTATTTAACTTAAACCGAGGCGGTGATTATAAAATCATTCCATCCAAATAAATAACATTTGTAGATTATACCACCGACCTCTTCTTTATGTGTAACTGAACAAACATTTATATAAAATGTTTTCTGCTGTTTTTAATTTTTCATTTCTTTTGGCCCATAACGGGCCATATCCCGGATAACCTGAACATATTCAGCTCCTTTTTCCAAGCATTGGATAAACATTGGCTAAAATAAAAAACCTCCTACCCTTAAAGGGGCAGGAGGTTGCTTCCGCGGTACCACCCTTCTTGACCAGACCTGCTGAGAGACCTGATCATCTCTACAGGATATATCCGGTGAAAAATCCGGTTGAATATCCTAAGGATATGTTAACGCTTCCCCTGCGGCAAAGCCTACTCGGTCATCCCTTTCGGTTTGCGGCTCCTGGGTCCATTCAATCCAACCATCGGCACCGGCTCTCACCTTCCCCGGCTCTCTGAACCTGCATGTCGGATTTACTAGTCCCATTCACAGCCTTTGATATATTAACTTATGTTTTATTTTATTGCTTTGATGGGTGGGGTGTCAAGGGGGGTGGGGGATTATGCTTGGGTTTTCACCGATTAACGTCGGCATAACTATCAACTTATAACAATCGACAGTAAACTAAACTGGCAATTGTGCAATATCAATCTCAAATCCAGAGTGGTTAAAAGGTAATTGTATCTACTCCTCGTTCAATATGAATATTTGAACTGTCATCTGAATTTCCATAAGACCAAACGATTTTATTGACACTGCCGACAGACACTGGATAATCGTATTTATCTCCGGTATTTATAGCTCTTTTGAATTCCATAGTTGTGTAGCCGTCGGATTCGGCAATGCCATATTCCAATATATCATCGGTTCCACCAAGTATGGTATCTTGAGAATGATTTCCGGAATAATCCGTTATGTACATATCATATATATATCCTTCACCATCTTTGACCCATCCGAAAATCACATCGGAATTAAGCATTGAACCGCTGGGGTTAAAACCTATTGCTAAAAAACCTTTTGTTTTGACATTAATTCCTATATAAATATAATTGCTGTCTGTATTCCAATATAGATCATATTTACCCTCAGAAAGAGTTTTTGTGTTGGCATATTCGTTGGTACTGATGACTCCATCGGCGGACCATCCCGACTCTTTTTGACATGATATGCAAGGTAATAAAACAAATATTGTGCTTATAGCAATACTGTAGCTAATTATACTTTTTACTTTTATAAACCTGTGATTTTTTAACATCAGACGCCTCCTGTTTATTTACTATTACTCAATCGCTGATATCAGGTATCTATTCAGTATTTATCAAGTACAGCTTACTATTTTCTATTTGTATTCTGATTAAATAACAAAATTTATCGATTGATTATTGCATCATAGGCATCTTGGGATAAGTATTTAGGCTGATAATCTACGTCTTTATCGCTCAAAGCAGATACAAATATCCTCAAATGGTTGCTCGAACCTTCTATCAGAGTATTATATGCTGTATCTATATCATCTTCATCTGCTTGAGCAAGATATTTTTGAATATCGATAATATCGATTTCTTCTATCATGGCTCCTATGGTCAGAGCGTCGATTTCAGAAGCATCTCCCTGTTTTGTAAGATCATAATATAGCTGTTGTAAATCATGGTTAGTGAATACTCCGAAATCGTTGTTGCCGACCGGATCACTCATTTTGTATTCATCTATAAGCGTTTTGACTATATCCATATGTACCTGTTCACTCTGGCTGATTGAGTTCATTATGGCGGTACCCCATTTATTGTAGAGATACGTATATACATCTCTTGCCATTTTTTCGATTTCGCGAACGAATGTGATTCCTTCTTTTTCTATATCGGTTAATTTTACTGAGCATGCAGAGGCAAATAGCATAGTTGATAATAAAGCGAGTCCTAATTTGAAGTAATTGTCATTATCTGAATTAGCCATATCTTTACTCCTCAATTTAATATTATCTTATGATTAGCATAATTACAATACATTTTAAACATAGCTTATAAATATTTGATAACTTGGGGCTTTTCATGGTTTATGGTGGGTTAATATAACCAGAGAGGCAGAAATCCACAGACTTGCTCGGGGATTTCCATTTAAAATAATTATCCGGGTTGGATATATTGTCAAATCTTTAACGTAATAGAAAAGCCCTCGAGCTTATATCACTCAAGGGCTTTACTGTCTACTTTATTGGTGGACCCGGGGGGATTCGAACCCCCTACCTTTTGACTGCCAGTCAAACGTTCTCCCAACTGAACTACGGGCCCTCAACCTACTTAATTTAGCATAAATAACAGCCTCTTATCAAGGTTAGGTATATTATAATGTCGTTGCGAGGAAGGAGTGTAAACGACTGACGCAGCAATCTCTCACATTATCAATTATGGCAAAGGACATATCTATTTAAAACGGTAGAGATTGCTTCATCCCGACTTGTCGGGATTCGCAAAGACAATTGATTTTCCCCTCATCAGTCTCATTTCATTCGACAGCTTCCCCCGAGGGAAGCCGTTTTTGAGTCCCGACTGGTCGGGATGGCAGACCGATTTATCGGGAATGACGGATTAGGGCGGTATTATACCCCACCCCAAATTTTGAGTTCCAGCAAGCGGGAATAAAATCCCGATTTATCGGGACTTCATTCGTCCTTCACGAATTCAGAATGACAAAAGAACTAAAAAGCCGTTCGTGGATGAGTCCCGACAAGTCGGGATCGAACCATAACGGCGTCGAAAGTAATCTTAGGGATTGCTTCGTCGTCCCTCTCTGATTTGTATTAGATTCATTCGTCTTCGCCTCAGAATGACAATGTAGAGGGACTTCTCGCGATGACAGTTGATTTTATTTCTTCTTAATCGGCGTGATTTTAACTCCGGTCGGGGTATCCTCGACGGCAACCCCTAAAGCTGTCAGCTTTTCCCTGACGGCATCGGCTTCCTTCCATCTCTTTTCCTTCCTGTAAATCTGCCGCTCTGTGATAAGTTTTTGAATCTCGGGGTTATCCTCGTAGCTGGCCGCTTCTAGCTTTAATCCGAAAACATCCTGTGCCAGGTCGGTCAGAACCTTTTTAGCTTCTGTAATATCGGTGCCATAATCCGCTGCCTGATTGATGGCCCTTGCCAGGTCGAAGAGTGAAGCCAGCGCCTGTGGTGTGTTGAAGTCATCATCCATTGCCTCGATGAACATTCTGCGATACGGCTCGGGGTCGAGCCTGTTGGCTGCGTTGCCTGCAGCAACATCTCTCTCGACGGTGCGTCTCAGCCTGTCGGCGGCACCATCTGCCGCTTGGAAAGCCTCCAGGGAATATTTCAAAGGGCTGCGGTAATGCGAGTTCAAAACGAATAATCTAATCGTATCGGCACCGTAGTCTTTAAGTGCGTCCTTAATGGTAATCAGGTTTCCCAGTGATTTGCTCATCTTGTCTTCGCCGAACTGTAAAAGCCCATTGTGCATCCAGTACTTTGCAAATGGCTTTTTACCTGTAAAGCCCTCCGATTGCGCTATTTCATTTTCGTGATGAGGGAATATAAGGTCTTGCCCGCCCCCGTGAATATCTATTGTCTCCCCAAGGTATTTTAAGGACATGGCGCTGCACTCGATATGCCAGCCTGGTCGGCCCTCTCCCCATGGGCTTGTCCACGACGGCTCTCCAGGTTTGGATGCTTTCCAGAGCGTAAAATCCATTGGATGCTCCTTATCTTCGTCGATTTCAATACGTGCCCCTGCCATCATGGAGTCCAGCGTTCTGTGGGCCAGCTTGCCGTAGTCGTCGACTTTTCTTACCCTGAAATAAACACTGCCGCCGGTTTCATAGGCGTATCCTCTGTCGATAAGCCCCTGCACCACCTCGATAATTTTATCTATTTCTTCGGTAGCCCTCGGATAAAAATCAGCCCGGGAGACATTCAGCGCATCCATGTCCTCCATAAAGCTGTCGGAATATTGCTGTGCCAGCTCGGCAGCCGGAATTCCTCTTTTATTAGCCCTATCTATAATTTTATCGTCGATATCGGTGAAGTTTTGAACGAATTTGAGTCTGTAGCCGCTGAACTTGAGGTAGCGCCGGATGACGTCGAAAATGATATAGCTCATGGCATGCCCGATATGCGCCTCCGAATAGGGGGTTACCCCGCAGACGTACATCTTTACCTCATCGTCTTGCGGAACAAATTCCTCTTTCTTTCCGGACAGGGTATTGAAAATCTTCATTCATTCTCCTCTTTGATAGTAGCTACTGCCCAGGCAACCATGCCTTCTTCCCTGCCGGCGAACCCGAGCTGTTCGGAGGTGCTGGCTTTGACGCTAACGACATCGATATCCACTTTCA
>CAZJVO010000004.1:0-32124 GCA_964549815.1 uncultured Dehalococcoidales bacterium
GGACTCCTCTGTTTTCCATCCATTAGAGTCCAATATGTTTCTGAACCTTTGCAGCGTATTATAATAATGAAGATAGCAAGAGGAGGGAATGCAATGGAAGAAATGCTTTACGAGATTGTGGAAACCAGGTATATCCCCAGGGCAAAAACGACCCTGGATTTCAAGGGTGGGTTGGAAGAGGCCCAAAAGAAAGCCGATGAGCTGGCAAGAAAAAATATAGGCGTTAGATATTCAGTATTCCGTGTTGGCAGCTATGTGGCAGAGTACCAGGCATACTACCGGACTACCATAACCTGTCCGAAATGCGGCGAAGTTATCCCTCTGGAATAGAAATGATATTCCCCTGCATTAATTTTTGCAGGGGAATGCGCTGCTTCCATAAAAGGTCTCAATATGAGATAGTATTCACTGGTAATAAAGCCATGGTGTGTCCAAACGATGGAGATAGCCAAATACGGCTAAAACTAAAAACAATCAGGCAGCTGGTTCTTTCAAAGGTTGATTACATTTAATAAGTGTGATTTACCGATTATTTACCCCAATGTCACTTTTCAGTCACTCCCTGATACATATATAAAACCTGTGTTTTTGTTATACTGATGTTATGTATGTTCGTGCGGTTTCTATTAACCAGTATTTCTTCTGGAATATATAAAAAGGAATGGAGATGAGGTATTAAATGTACAAAACCAGGATTGCATGCAGTGTTATTCTGTTAACTACCTTGTTGGGTTTGGTGGGGTGCTCTTCTGAGGCTATAACGACTACAGTAAAAAGTACGGTTACTCTATCGCCGCAGATGACGACTGTAACCAATACAGTTACAGGTATGGCTCAGACGGTTACAGTTACGGCAACCCAATCGGTGGTGATAACCAAGACCGTCACGCCGACAGCTACACCGACGACCACAACCCGTACTTCTACTTCGACATCTACATCGACATCGGCAACAACTACAAGTACGACAACTGAGTTTACTCCGGTAACCTCGCCAGATGGCAAGCTACAGATCACCACTGCTGTTATAGTTGGTGCTGGGACAGGGATGGATGCCTCAAGTATTGGTTTAAGAGGAAAGATAACTAATCTGAGCACTGAGACTTTGAATGGCAGGATAACGGTCGAGTTTTTAGGGGAATCCGGGGTGTTGGGGACGTATACAGCGGATGTATTGAATATTGCTCCGGGTGTGGAGAAGAATTTTCTGGTAGAGACTGACCTTAACAGGGTTACGCCCACTGGTTTTAATGTTTCGGTAGTGGTAATACCTTAACGGATAAAGGAGAGGAAAGGTGAATAAGAAAAAAATAGTTTTAACGGTTATTCTATCACTGGCACTTCTTGCATTTGCGGGATGTGAAGCAGAAGTTGTTACGACTACGGTAAAGACTACAGTTACTCCGTCGCCGCAGACGACGACTGTAACCAATACAGTTACCGGTATGGCTCAGACGGTTACAGTTACGGCAACCCAATCGGTGGTGATAACCAAGACCGTCACGCCGACAGCTACACCGACGACCACAACCCGTACTTCTACTTCGACATCTACATCGACATCGGCAACAACTACAAGTACGACAACTGAGTTTACTCCGGTAACCTCGCCAGATGGCAAGCTACAGATCACCACTGCTGTTATAGTTGGTGCTGGGACAGGGATGGATGCCTCAAGTATTGGTTTAAGAGGAAAGATAACTAATCTGAGCACTGAGACTTTGAATGGCAGGATAACGGTCGAGTTTTTAGGGGAATCCGGGGTGTTGGGGACGTATACAGCGGATGTATTGAATATTGCTCCGGGTGTGGAGAAGAATTTTCTGGTAGAGACTGACCTTAACAGGGTTACGCCCACTGGTTTTAATGTTTCGGTAGTGGTAATACCTTAACGGATAAAGGAGAGGAAAGGTGAATAAGAAAAAAATAGTTTTAACGGTTATTCTATCACTGGCACTTCTTGCATTTGCGGGATGTGAAGCAGAAGTTGTTACGACTACGGAAAAAACTACAGTTAAGCCATCTATACAAACAATAACTGTAACAAGTACAGTAACGCCGTCGGCGGTAACTCTGACAGTCATAGAAACAAAAACACTAACAACAAGTGTAACGGCAAGTCAATCAACTTCAACACGTACAACTACGCCGACAACGAGTACCAGGACAACTACGACGAGTACTCCAACTACAACTACCACCACAACTGAGTTTACTCCGATAAATTCACCGGATGGTAAATTACAGATAACCCGGGTTAACTTTACATCAGGCAGCTCCGCAACCTTGAGAGCATGGGTTAAAAATCTAACCGAAGGGACGCTTAATGCCATGGTAACCGTTGAATTTTTAAATTCTGCCGGTAAGGTAGCGAAGGTTAATAATATAGAACAAGTCCAATCGCTGCAGGTTAGCAATATAGCCGCTGGAGCAGAGAAAAGCGTCATGTTCGAAGCCGACCGCGTAGATGCCAGTTCTGGTGCCCAGCAAGATGAGATTGTCGGTTTTAACATTTCGGTAGTAGTTATTCCATAGGTTTTAAGAATGCTAATTAATAGAAAGGGGTAACATGACTATTAGCAGGCTTAAATCTGGAAGATTATGGAATACTAATCAGATAACAAGAAGAGAATTTGTCTGTGATTTAGGCCTGCTAATCGGGGTTGCAGCGATTCTTGCCTTGTTGCCCTCGTGTAGAAGCTCTCCTGGTGAGAGCGGAGAAGAGGGATGTAGCACTCTTGAACCGGGTGCTTACGGAAACGATAAAATTGAAATCACCAATCATACTTTTTGGGAGGGGAATGCCCCCTTTGCTTCACCTTTTAAGGGTGGAGCGGTCGAGATTGCAGTAAAAAATATTTCAGGGGAGACAATTGCCGCCGCTACTTTTGAGGCTGTATTCTATGATTTGGAGGGCAACGTAATAGATACGGTGCAGCAAGAAGAGTATGAGTTAAAGCCTGATACCAGCCGTGCTGTTTACATTGTTTCTGATAATCCAGATGTTAATATTGCCAGATGTTATCGAGTCACAATACTTGATACCATCATGGTGGATGAGGAAAAAGTGCAGGTTATAAGTCATACAATGAAACCATTGCCCTCGGGGGAAGAAGAGGTCAGCGGAATTGTGAAAAATATAAGTGATGTGCTGATGAGCGCTGAGATGACAATTACTTTTTTTAACGTAAATAAAGAGCAAATCGGTATCCAAAATTTAGTTGTCACAAATATGGAACCTGATTCAACAAAAGGTTTTGTATGTGTTTTTAAACCGGAGGAAGGCACATCAGTTAGCAGTTATACGATTGATATCAACGATATCCAGTAGATAGTTGAAAGCACTCTGTGTATTAAGAAGAGGTCGAGCCTGCTATTTTAGCCTCTTACAGGCTCGACCATATGTTAATTAATGAGGAGTCCAAAAATGGATGAAAATCAGGATATTCATAATGTTCAGGATGCGGCAACAATAACTCAAAACAATGGGGATGCAGATATCATGCCCCAAACAACAGCCGTTGGAAACGAATATATAAAAGTCCGAGGGCACAGGCTTATTTTAAAAGAAGGGCATGAAAATAAAGCCGGTCGGGGCGTTTCTATGGACATAGAAAACCTTACAGGGGAAGACATCGGCAAGATTATATTTAAAGTGAAGTTTTATAACGAAAAGAACGAACTGCTGGAAGAGATTGAGCCAGTAATGACTGATTTTGGTAAAAATAAGGCCAGGACCATATATATATTGTCTTCAAAGGCGTCAGGAAACAATATTATGGGATATGAAGTCAAAGTCGAAAAGGTATTCATTACGCCTGCTCCTGTTGCTACTGGCAGCAATTCCATACAGATTTTAAGCCATTCTCTTAGAGACCCACAAAATAATAATCCGCGAGGCGATCCTCAAACTATAATTGATGTAGCTATAAGGAATATTTCAGATAAGAAAATAGCAACCGTAGTATTTGATGCAGTTTATTATGATGCCGAAGGGAATATTCTGGACACCCTTCGACATCGGGAAATAGAAATTAATCCCAAAAGCAGCCGCGCCATTTACATCTGTTCTCAGAAAGCCCATCCTCTTGCAGCCAGGAGTTATAAAGTCACTGTTGTAAAAGCTGTGACAGCGGATATCGAGAAAGTACATCTTTACACTCATGAAGTCAGAACTAACGAAAGCGGGCAAGAAGAGGTCAGGGGCATCTTGAAAAATATCAGCGATGTGAAAACCGACGCAGCACTGATAGCTTGTTTCAGGGATGCCAGGGGGGAAAAAATCGGAACCAGGGTAATTCGCGTAAATGATATAGACCCAGGTGGGTACAAGCAGTTCCACTTTTTATTTGATACTCCTCAGGGTGAGAGAATTGACACCTACTCTCTGGATATCGGTGAAATGGTTAAGGAAGCTTAAGAAATGCGGTGACCTTGTGATTTTTCAGGTATCACACGGTAGATTTCTAGGAATCTGGGAGCAGGTAATACAATTTCCTGGTTATATGAGTTCAGGCATAATGGTGTGAAGCGAATCGAATGAAGGATAATATTGTTTTAACTAACCGAACTTAATTCTCCGACCATAAGTCGTGGGATGAAGTTCTCCCTGTATCTTTTCGGTAGGGGGCATTAAGTTCTCTTTGTCGAAGGACAAAAGATGCAGGGCGAACGAAGTTTGAAATAGGTTAAGACCCCGACCGTAAGGTCGTGGGAAGTTTATTTTTAATAATAGGCTGCATTGGATAACATCATAACCGAAAAGGGGAATTAATTAAATGGAAAATAGCAACCCCGCATTCAATCATTATTTTGAAAAGATTCAGTTGCAAAAGAAGGAGATTCAAAAACGCATCGTCGGTTTACCTAACTTCATCGAATCCCTTTTTATTTGTTTTTACTCTCATAGCGAAATGAAATTAGGGCCGCATCTTCTGGTTGAAGGTAAAGTCGGCAAGGGGAAAACGGCCGTCCTGTCAGCTTTTGCAAAAACGATATCAGGAGCCAGTTTCAGCCGCATTCAATTTACCCCCGACTTAAAACCTATGGACCTGATCAGAATTGTTGAACAACGTGAAGATAAAACTCTCGAATTTCATCAAGGGCCGCTGTTCGCTAACCTTATCCTGGCAGATGAAATTAATCGTGCCCACGAAAAAACCCGTGCTGCCTTACTTGAAGCTATGGGTGAAAAACAGATCACCATTGGTAAAGATACGTATCCCCTGGAAGAGCCTTTCTTCGTAATGGCGACGCAGAACCCCATTGATGTAGAAGGCACGTTTTTCCTGGGAGCGGCACAGCTCGACCGCTTTATGATGAAGATTTATACAGAATCGCTTTCGGAAGATGAAGAGCTTTCCATTGCCAGAGCTCATCAGAAAACCGATCCTGAAATAGAACCGGTCATCACGAAGAGCGAAGTGCTCGAAATTCAAAAATTCATTCGTGAGAATATACTGGTATCAAAAGGGATACAGAAGGACATGATAAGGATAGTGAGGTCTCTGAGAATGGATGGTGGATTGGTTAATCCTGAAGAATTTTACCTTTTGCCTGAGGGTGAGCGAGGGTATCTGTATCTGGAGAGAGCAGCCAAATCCAGGGCTTTTATAAAGGGGAGGAATTTTGTAACGTTTTCGGATATTGCTGCACTCGCTTTCCCTGTTTTAAACCACAGGATAGGGTTTAAATACACGTCTAAAGATGTTGATAGAATTAAAAAAACCGAGGAATTATTATCTCATGCTTTAGAAAAGGTCGTAGAGGATGGAGCACGAGGCTCATAACAAATTAAGGTCAAGTAAGATTAAGCTTATTTCCGTGCTGAAGCTGATGAATATTTTCCCCGGAGACTGGGAAAGTATTTATAAAGGGGAAGGTATTGAATACGATTCTACCAGACCTTATGAACCTGGGGATAATCCGAAGGACCTGGACCTTTTTACCCTGGCGCAATCAGGAGAAGAAGATATCATTATGAGGGCAGAAGAGCGCCAGATGAAAATTTATATCTGGCTTGATATCTCAGGTTCCATGCGAAGCTTTGAAAAGATGTTTTTCCCTTCAAAGTCGAATATTAAGGATATTGCTGTCGGTTTAATTGCCTACTCTACCTGCAATAATTATACCCCGTTTGGATTGTGTGCCTTTGATAGCGATATCAGGGGGTTTTTCCCCGCCAGAACAGGCATTGACTACTGCGATGAAATTGTAAACTGGGTGATAGACCAGGAATGCCAGGAAATCAATTCCTCGACCAATATCCCTGAAGCAATCTCCTTTTTACTGGAGAGGGCAGAAGAACAAAATATGATATTTTTTATTTCTGATTTTAAAGGGGATGTTTCAGGGGGAGAGTTTTCTTCTTTAATGAAAGCTGCAGTGGATAAATTCGACTTTATTCCAGTCATAATAAGGGACCCCATTGAAAAAGACGCTACTATAAAAGAACCAATAAGTATAGAAGTAAAAGACTGTGAAGGCCGGGGAAAAGCAGAATTTTATCTAACCAAAGAGAAACTCTGTGAGTTTCAGGCAATATCGGAAAAGCATATTTCAGAAATCTTATGGGCCTTCCGACAGTTAGGTATTGATTGCATCGTTTTAGATTCTTCTTCAATAGATTATTGTTATCAGGTTCTTTCCGGCTTTTTTGAAAAAAGAAAAAGAATAAGGGTATAGAAACAAAGGCATACAGGAGAGTGGCATGAAGAAAAGAGTAATGATATGGCTTGTTACCATAGTTGCCATGTTAGTGGTTATCGCTGTGATATTATTATTACCCGGTCAAAATGAGCTTCAGTTGGGTAAAGCAAAAGTAGATGACCTGTCCGCAGGGCAGGCTATTGCCATCGATACAAAGGCTGAAAATTTCGGGATTTTAAAAGGAGACCTCTTCTATTATTACGTGGATGTTATATATAATCCCCAGTTGGTTTCCGAAATTGATAAAGATAACCTGCTTGTAGTGATTAACATGGAACCTTTCGAAGTAAGAAATTTTCAAACGGTGGATTTCAAACTGGATGCCGATACACGTGTATTTCGCATACAATATCAGTTGCAATTGATAGACGGCGAAACGGATTGTGTTTATGAATTCCCCAGTATTGTGGTCAGGTACAAACCGGTCGATAGCGATGGATATATGGAATATCCGTCGCAAGCAGAGCCTGTTTACATCGTCTCCAGATTGCCTGATGACATACAGAATATTTTTAAATTAATCGGTGGGGACATAGACCTTGGATACAGCATGCTTAGACCTGTAAGCGGAGAGGTAATAAGCACCCGGGAGAGCCGTTTGCCATGGATATTTATTACTATTGGTGTTTTCTCTGCGGCTGGAGCATTATCTGACTATGCCCTGAGGATTGTTCCACAACGAAAGAAAGAAAAAGAGAAGGACGCTATTGAAAGGAATACGGTAATTTCCGGGGCATATGCTTCCTTAAATAACAACATAAAGGAGGCTGCATCATATGACGATATACTTCATCAAGCAGACCATATCGTCAGGCTGGTATTATTTCAAAAAGAAAAATTAGACTGGCTGCAAGATTTGAGTGTGGAATCGTTGCCAGATGAAATAAGGGAGACGGTCGTTTCATTTTTCGAGAGCACACAAAAGATGCAGGAAGAAGCTTGCACTCAAAAACATTTAGATGAGTCGCTGAAATATATGGATAAAATATTAAGATTTTATTATCCAGAAGAAGTGGATGGGTGGAAAAGCTAGTTTCATTTTTTAACTCACTGGAATTCGATAACCCCCAGTATTTCTGGCTGGGGGGGATAATAATGCTATTACTTATTTTTTTACCCCGAATATTTGTAAAAAGGGGGCTTGCTATTGACCTCGAATTTTGGAAGCCGCTTCTTCCCCTTAAAAATAAAAGAATGCTCGTATTTTCGGTTCCGGTGGTGTTAATTACTTTGTTTTTAGCCCTGACATTGATAAATCCGCAGCTAATTTCAAGGAGCAGTTCCGTAGTAATCGGGAAGCCTGTTATGCTTGTTATCGATATTTCCGGAAGTACGGTTGGTGCCAGTGAATTACATCCGGAGATGACCGGGCAGGAGGCAGCACGGTATACATTTGAAAATCTGATAAGTTTAAGAAGCGATATAAGCTTTGGTTTAATCCTTTATTCAAGTCAAAATTTCATTGCTCGTTATTTCACGTACAAAAACGAGCTCTTCGTTGATACTCTGGATAATGAAAAAGCAATTTATCGTTTAAACAGAGAAACAAATACAGCAGCTGCATTGGCAAAGGCTCGCGAATTCCTGACGGATAATATTTATGGCGAAGATAAAGCGATTGTCCTTATAAGTGACCTGCTGCTGACTTATGAGGATCTTGTAGAGTCACTCGAAGAAATAGATAAAAACATAGCGGCTGGCATCGATGTGTATGTGGTTTCAACAACCGGGCAGGAAGGGTATATGTATCGATTCCCGGCAAGAGAAGGATTAACTGTTCTGGATATTTATGATACGGAAAGTGTTGCCCTAATGTACGAAAAGTTGACTGCTATGCAAGCCTCTCCGATAAGCCTTAAGGAGTCATTATACAGAAAGAACCTTTTGCCTTATATCATACCCTGCATTCTGGCTGTTAGCCTGATTGTTTTTATAATTAGTGAAACGCGGTTTAGAAAAATACCTTAATAAACGGAACCGGGAGGGAATAAAGTGAAATCTATTATGGCAGATTTTTTTAAAAGGAATTCCATTGCGAATGTAATTATATTTATAATTGCCCTGATATTTATTCTCATCGGCGTCATACTCAGTTTATGGGGTGAGAAAACGAACAGCAAGGATATCCAGTTATATAATCGGGCGATTGAAATATATGAGGAGCAGGATTATGTAATGGCTACCAGCACGGCTCCAGCTTCCTATCCGCTTGAGAATCTTTCGGAAGCAATATCGAACTTTCAACAGGCAGCTTCAATAACTGAAGATAATAAACTAAAATCCTTAGCCCTTTATAACATTGGAACAGCCATTGGCTGGGATTTTATCATTTTTTCTGAAGACCGGTCGGATGAATTCGGATTGGAAATGGCAATATCCCTACTGAGGGAAGCCGTATGGCTTGACCCTGAGAACGAGGATGCAAAATATAATCTGGAGTATCTCGAATATTACGCTTCATTCTATGGTATATCATGAAAAAAATACATACCAGAAAATCCATATTAAATATATTACTATTGCTCTTTGCCGTCGTAATGACCGGCACAGGAATCTTTATTTATTTCGATTCTAAGGAAGCAGACAGGGAAGATATAGAATTATTTAACAGGGCACTGGCTATTTATAATGAGCAGGATTACTTCCCGGCAACCAGCATGTCTCCTGCTTCTTATCCCCTTGAAAATTTTTTAAGTGCCATGGAGTATTTTCAGAGAGCAGCCTCCATTACTTCGGATAAGGAGCTGAAATCCCTGGCTCTTTACAATATGGCTACTATGATAGCCAGAGATTATCAGGTTTTTGCCGAAGAGCGTTCGCTTCAATTTGGATTGCCACAGGCTGTTAGTTTACTGGGGGAGGCGATAAGGTTAGACCCTGATAATGAATATGCTAAATATAATCTGGAATTTATTGAAAGTTTGTTATATGCCGTGCAGGAAGAACAGGCGGAATCCGATATAAGCCATGGAGGAGATGCCGGGTCTTCCGAGGTGGAGGACCTGGGATATTGATTTCGGTGTCTGGATGAGGTAAGGGATGATTTTTGATAACCCCGATGTATTTTGGTGCCTTTTAGCAGTTATACCTTTACTGGTCATAATCGGTTTTGTGGGATGGAAAGCAAAGAAAAGAGCAGCGAATCTATTCCAGTTGGACCTGAGGGTATTAAGGAATAAGCATATTGAGAAGTATTTATTATATTTGGTGCTGGTTGTATTATTGATTTTTGCCTGGTCTACGCCTCAGATCACTTTTTCTAAACCATTGACCCCTGATAAGACCGGAGAGATAGTGCTGCTTGTAGATGTCAGTGGTAGTATGGCCGCCAGAGTGGATATCGAATCTACCAGCAGACTGGAAAGAGTCAAGGAGATGCTTTATTCATTTATCGATGATATGGAACTGCTGGGGGATGTCAAAATTTCTCTGTGTGCTTTTACCGACATAGCTACTTCGCTTGTCCCTTTGGTGGGTAAAGAAGACTATTCTTATCTAAAAGAAAGCATCGATAAAATACTTGATGTTAATTCGGTTCCCGGGACAGATACCAGAATCGGTGGCCCCATCCTGGAGGTTTTCGACCTGCCGGGGCTAGATATCACGCATCAGGCAGCTCATGAAAGTCCCAAATTTATCATCATTTTCAGCGATGGTGAAGTTTATTACCTTGATACCCCTGGAGTGGGTATGACTGAGAAAGTTGCCATAAATAATGCGGTCAAAAAAGCAGTGGAATATGATGTAAAAATAGTTACGGTAGGGGTCGGGGAAGAAAAGGGAGCCAGGATTCCGATATTTGACAGCAACGGAATTTTTACCGGAACATATCGCAATATCGATGGAACTGATGTTGTTTCTTATCTTGAAGAGGAAATTCTCATAGATATTGCTGACAGAACGGGAGGGAAATATTTCTATGAAAACGAGCTCAATTCATTGTCGAATTATATAGAAACAAATCTGGCGGCAGTTGAGACCATAGGCAATCAAAATGTTGATGTGTACCAATCCATAGCAGTCTGGTTTCTGCTGGCTACTGTTCCTGTATGGATTGCTCTGGCAAGCCGACACTTTATCGGGTAGCAAATTAAAAAAGAGGTGGTATATTGTCGAATAATTGTATAATATGTAAGGGATGTCATGGTTGGTGATAGTTTATGTATTACAATACCCGGTGGAGGCAAGCTGGATTTTAGCTGGCAATTAATAATTTATTGCTGATAATAATAAATAGCAAATATAATAAAACTTCGGGGAGGATGGATATGACAGAAAATATTGATAAAAATGCGAATTCTATAGCAAATGAACAGTCTGGAAATATGGTAAGCATTGATAATCCGGATGACGCCCAGCCAGATAACATAGTAGCGGCAGAAAAATCCAGGATTCCGATTCCAGTAGTTACGGGCAATGCGCAAATACAGATTTTAAAATATGAGTTTATCAAAGACAAGGACATGGAAGGGCAAGGCGGGAAAGGCGTATCTATTACATTGAAGAATACCTCTGGAGCGCATATAGGCCGGGCGGTCTTTCAAGCTGTTTTCTATGATAGTGAGGGAAATGTTGTCAATAAATGCGAAAAAGATACCTGGGATTTTGAGAGCAATTCATCTCGCATACTTGCAATATACCCGAATTCTCCGGAACCTGAAATTATCAGCAGCTATGAAGTTAAACTGGTGAGAGTTATTATGAGCCCTGTTCCTGCAGCCACAGGGAATGATGCTATTGAAATATTGAACCATATTTTTCTGGAAGGCAACAATCCCTTCGGCTCCCCTATAAAAGGGGGTGGAGTAGAACTATCTGTAAAGAATAAGACAGATAAGACAATTGCGACAGCCGTTTATAACGCTGTATTCTATGATTTGGAAGGGAATGTAATCGATACCGTCAAGTACAGGGACATGGAGCTCAAGCCGCACAGCAGCCGCGCTATAGTTATCGAATCGGATAAGCTTATCGGAGAGCCAGCGAGGTGTTATAATGTCTCGATTTTGAAAACGGTAACATCCGATATAGAAAAGGTGCAAATCCGTAAACATGAAAGGCAAAGAATGGCATCCGGGCAGGAAAGAATAAACGGCTTGCTGAAGAATATCAGCGATGTCAAATCCGATGCGGCAGTAATAGTAACGTTCACAGATTATCAAAATGAAAAAGCAGGAACAGAGGTGCTATATGTTAAGGATATCGAACCTCATTCCACCAAAAAATTCAACTTTGTATTTGACAATCCAGAGGGAGCAAAGATAAAAACCTATACTATTGATGTGGGTGACATAACTGAATAAAATCATCACGGTATATGGGCTCAAACAATAAGGAGTGGTTATTACCGGGGGATTACTGAGTCCAAAAGTAAGTAGATTTACATGCCTAACAATCCCAGCAACTGCATGTGCTCTAGGTGTGGATGTCTGCTGGCATCCTGCCTATCATTTGAATTTGCGACATTAGCTATCCCAGTGAGCACTCGAACCTGCACCAGCTATCCTGCCAATCGCAAAGCCCCTTGTATTTCTCATGCAAGATTTTCATTTCGGGCAGATTATCGGGCCGGATATCGTCCCAGATGTCGTGCCATACTACATTCCATCGTGTCCCTTCATCCCACTCGATGTTATAAGCATCTCCTTGATGAATGTTAACTCTGGGGTCTGTTAAATATGCTGGAGCAACTAGCTTAATCACATCTGGGCTATTTTCTACTACGTCGACACATGTAACATCAGGGGAGGATAACACCCCCTTCAGCACCATTCCTAATCCCAATCCGTTGATGAGCACCCTCCCACCCCTGATGCGAGCTTCGGAAAGGACTTTATAGTGGTCTTTTATTTCGGGAGGGGTATCCGACATTATCACCTTCCAGCCGCTACCTGCATTCATTTTTGTCCATCGCATCAGACGTGTATATATACCCGGAGGGATGGGCCGGCTGGCCATAGCATATAACATAATCTCGGGATTGCTGGATTGGGTAATATTGTCTTCTGGGAACTTGAACTTCTCCACTTTCCAGATGCCTGAGACGCCACTTGGGAGGTCAACCCTGCAAATCTCCTGAAAATTTAACATTTATCCCCCTTTGAGAATGCCAATTTTTTATTACATTGCCTTGTTTATTGTCCCAAACTTAATATTGATTGGGGGTGTAAGACCATAGCTTATTTAATATTATTTAATAGTGGTTTTTTGAAAACACTCATTGCAGTAAATTGCATAAGCGTTAATATTCTCTCCGCCACTTACGAAAACCTGATAGATTTTCCATCCGCCGGCTTCAGTTTTATCCTTCTTTTCTTTATCAAGTTCATGGCTGCATCGTTTGCCGGGGTGATTATGTGCTGCTTTGATGCATTCGCATTTTCCGCCTGACCGCTGCCATAACTTTTCAACAGTTTCAGGTAACATATTATCCTGTCTCTCCTTTTTATAATGTAATAATATGCTGGAATTCAATTTTAACCATACTTGCTAAAATGACTATTAACGCAATTCCTCAGGTTACTGCCACACCTGTCAGAGTATTTATTATAACAACAGGCTTTATACTGTCAAGGATTATCTGGCTCTTTTGTTTTTGGTAATGCGTTTGAGTTTTAAACTGCTGATATCTCTTACTAAATTACAACATTATTGTTACTTAATAGTTACCAGATATTACAGATATATAACGTATATCTTTGTTACAATTATGGTGATTGAAGGCTGATGATTAATAGTATTGCATCATACAGCGGGGGTGCCTTTCAAAGTCTTCGTCAGTAATATGAATAAAATAAATAGATTGCAGGGTTTATCTTTTGAGATGCCACAATATTTTAGCTTTTTTCAAAAAAAGATGGTGCCCGAAAATGTTCTTATGCACGATAGTCATTTAGAGAAAGAATGGAAAGTTCTGGTTGTCGATACTGAAACAAATACCATAGAAGATATATTGATTTGTTTAAACGGATTTTTACAGAATTGGCGATTATCAGTTGTATATTCCGGCAAAGGGTGTATGGATATTATTAAGGCTGATGGTGACCCTGATCTGATTATTCTGGGGCTGAATCTATCGGATACAAACGGTTTCGAATTATTAAAGCAAATTCGGAATGATTCTGACGTCCCCATTGTAATTATATCCAGTGATGCTGATATACATAAATTAGAGCAGGCATTCGATAATGGGGCAAATGATTATGTCTTGACACCGTTCAATACTCGGATATTTGCAGCACGCTTGAAAGCTTTAATCAGGAGAAGGGAATGGGATATGCAGGCTGGAAGAAGTAAACTGCGGAAGGCAAGGGAGGCGGTGTAGCAGATAATTAATTCGACTGGTTCCGTTTACCCTTTTTCAAACCTGAGTGGAGCCAGAATTAGAGTTGTTTATTATAAGTATAAATAAAAATGGAGGTGATGCCTATTCAACATTTTAGTACTTTACAGGAACAATATATGAAAGGAGAAAGAATTGAAAAAAGAACAGGAAAAAATACCTGAAAATGAAGAAAAGAAACAATCCGGTGTTTCAAGAAGAGATTTCCTTGTTGGTGCCGGAACGGTAGTTGTAGGTGGCGCCATTGGTGCCGGGTTACTTTCCAGCTGCGGCGATGGCGAAACAACGACCGTCAGCACGACAGTTGAAAAAACCAAGACAGTTACCACTACCCTCGCTGGGGGTGGAGCGACTACAGTAACCGAAACTAAAACCGTAGCTGGACCTGGCGGTGAAGTAGTTACAGTTACTAAAACAACGACAGCAGAGGGAACGGGTGGAGCAGTCGAGCCGGCCTATGAAGATGAAGAGTGGTTCATGATTGGTCACAGCCTTGGTGGCTTCTCCGGCGGCGGTGAGCCTAACGAAGTTTATGTTAAACATAATAAAATTGTAAGGATTAAACCCTTAGACTACCTTAAGAGTTACACAGAAGAAGAAATAGCTCCCGCAATCTGGAATTTCGAAGCTCCTGATAGAAAAACCGGAACCATGAAACCCTTTGGTTCATTGAAGAAAGCGGTTCCAGGTCGTTTTGCAGTTACTTACAAAAAGAGAATTTATTCTCCGAACAGAGTTCGATACCCATTGAAGAGGTCCGACTGGAATCCGGGCGGTGGTGCTAATGTAAATGCACAAAATCGCGGCCGAAGCAAATTCGTAAGGATCTCATGGGATGAAGCGACCGAGATGGTGGCCAGCGAAATTACCAGGGTGGTTAATACTTATGGCTCGAACTCTATCCTTCTCATGGGAGATGGCCATGCCGAATCTAAAGTTATACAGGGACCGCATGGGTGCCATACCAGGCTTATTAAAAATATCGGTCCGGCTACAAGGCAAATCAGAAATCCTGATAGCTGGGAAGGCTGGTACTGGGGAGCCAAGCATGTTTGGGGCGGCAGTGGTTTCGGTAATCAGGCTATCACCACCAATTTGATGTACGATATATCGGTTAATTCGGATTTGCTTATCTGCCAGGGTTGTGACTGGGAGACCACTCCTCATGGATTTGCAGGTCAGTTCCAGAGCCGCCTGGCACGCTACTGGAAGGATATCAACATCCCCATGATTTTCATTTCCCCCGACCTGAACTATATGGCGGCCGTATACGCCAATAAATGGATACCCGTTTTACCCAACACCGACTCCGCCTTCATGCTGGGCATCATTTACACCTGGCTGGATGAAGACCTTTATGACAAGGATTATGTAGATACACATACGGTCGGTGCAGAAGAGTTCTTCGAGTATGTTAGAGGCAACGGCGATGATGGCGTCGCCAAGACCCCGGCATGGGCATCGGAGAGATGCGGCGTACCCGAATGGACAATCAAAGCCCACGCCAAAAAACTGGCAAAGTGCAAGACATCCTACCTGCATTACTGGGGTGGTTCTATAGTAAGAGGTCCTTATTCACATGAGCCTGGTAGATTAGAGCCTATCTTGATGGGTATGCAGGGATGGGGTGGACCGGGAGTTAATCAGGTAGCCATGAGCTTGAATATGCCTCCGACAGCTATTAGGATGGGTTTCATGGGAAATTCCACCGGCGACCCCTCAGGCACCATGCAAGACCAAAACCTGCCCAGAACACTGGTGCATAAGGCTTTGCTTGGTGATTATTCACCCGAAAACCCGATGACATGGTACGCTTCAGCCTCCTTCTCGGCAACGATTGCCGACCAGTTCAAGAAATACTACTACCCGATTCCCGCAGAGGAGGGTGGTGTTGCCTGCCATCTATTATGGTGCGACAACCCCTGCCGTACCGGCTGCTGGAACGGAGGTTTTGAAACCATCGATGCCCATAGAATGGATGACAGGCTCGAATGCATTATTATGCAGCACCCGTGGATGGAAAACGATATGCTTTTCTCCGATATCATCCTGCCTTCCAATACCATGTTTGAAGAGGAGGACATCCTGGCAGCGAGCTGGGCTGCCAACCAGAATGTCTGGGCGGCACTGGTTAAGCAGTGTATTAAACCTGTCGGAGAATCGATGGGAGACTGGGACGTGGTTGTTGAGATAGCTAAGAAACTCGGATTGGAAGAGGCCACCACCGGTGGCGAAGATGTTGCTACCAAAATTAGAAATACCTACGAAGGCACTGCTTTAAAGGACCTGATTACCTGGGAAGATTTGAATGAGAAGAAATATGTGCTGGCACCGGTTACCGAGGGATGGCAGGATTCCGCTGCAGGGCATATAGCCTTTTATACAGACCCTGTGAAGAATCCTCTGGGCACTCCCAGTGGGCTGTTAGAATTTACCTCGGATAGAATAAGAGAACTTTTGCCCGATGACCATGAGAGACCGCCGCATCCCGAATGGGTAATTGGTGGCTCCAAGGAAGACGGCTGGATGCATGATGAGACGCTATGGGGTGAAAGGTGCAAGAAGTATCCGTATCTGATAGTTTCCAACCACCCCAGGTGGAGAATGCATGTTCAGTGCGATGATGTTACCTGGCTGAGAGAGATTCCTCTCAACAAGCATATCGTCGATGGATACGCTTATGAAGTTATGTGGATGCATCCCGACGATGCCGCAAAGGAAGGCTTAAAGCACGGAGACCTGGTAAAGATATACAATGAGCGGGGAACTACACTGGGTGCTGTATATGTAACCCAAAGAATCAAGAAGGGTGCAGTATATCAGGACCACGGTTCGCATGTCGACCTTATCTGTGATGGGGTCGATAGAAGCGGTTGTAACAACCTGATATCTCCGGATGGCATTACTTCTACCAACTGTCCTGGTATGGCTACCAGCGGCTATCTGGTTGCAGTCGAAAAACTGAGCGGCGAACAGATGCAGGAGTGGAGAGACCAGTATCCGGAAGCATTCTCCAGGGCTTATGACCCGTATTGCGGTTTGAAGTTCGAAGCCTGGGTTGACACTGTAGGAGGTGACAAATAATGAAAGCATTTGTTATGGATTGTGCAAGATGCTGCGGCTGTTATGGCTGCCAGTTAGCTTGCAAGGATGAGCATTGCGGAAACGACTGGACACCGTTTGCCAAACCGCAGCCGGATGTCGGGCAGTTCTGGGGCAAAGTACACGAGTTTGAAATGGGGCAGCAGCCTCAGGTTAAAGTAAAATATGTTTTTGTACCTTGTCAGCATTGTAATAATGCTCCATGTGTTGATTCCTGCCCTATTGATGCGATATATGTGGATGATAACGGTCTGGTCATAATCGACCCCAAACTTTGCAGCGGGTGTCAGCTTTGTATAGATGCCTGCCCGTATGGAGTTATTTTCAATAATCCGGATTTCAAAATAGCTCAAAAGTGTACAGGCTGTGCCCATCTGTTAGCCAGGGGATGGGATAATCCACGCTGTGTGGATCAGTGCCACCAGTTATGTATCGAATTCGGAGATGAATCTGCACTCGATACCTCAGGTTCCGCAACATGGCATGAGGAATACGGTCTGGATACCAAGTTCTATTATAAGAATTTGCCCAAACCGTTTATTGCCGGTACCGTATACGATCCCTCGACTAAAGAGGTTGTAATTGGGGCCAGTTGCAGCTTGAGCGGCGGCAGCAGCAGTTCAACGACAACGGATGACTATGGCGACTTCTGGTTTGAAGATCTGCCTGAAGCTGACTTCACGCTGACGATCTCCGGAGATGGTAAGACCAAGACTATATCCGTCAGTACCAAGGATGGCGCCAAAGGTCTGGGAGATATTGCCCTATCTTAAATAGCATGGCTTAATGATAGCAGTGGTGCTATAATTCAGGGGGTGAGTTTTCGTGAAAACACAAACCTCACCCCCCTATCAATAATTGAATATATCTAAGGGAAGGTAATTATTAATGAGTAAAACTAGGGTCTGGATATTTCGTGGTTTGACACTACTCGGCGCTGCCTTATTCGTTGTATCATGGATATTGCCGTGGTGGCGCACATATATTATGGAAACCGAACTACTTGGTTGCTATATGCAAATAAATCCATGGGGACTGGGAACCAATTTACCACAGGACTATAGACCTTACTACAATGCATGGTTGATGCCCGACTGGTGGGCTCCTTTTGCATGGTCTCTTTTCGGGGTCCTGGTAGTTTTATTGATTGCCAGTATGTTTGTCAAAGAAAAACAATTGAATATCTTCGGTAAAATAAAGATATCTTTGCCTTCATTTCTTATTCTGGCTACCGGCATTGTATACATAGTAACGGTAATAGCCGCTGCCACTGTGGCTTATATAAGAGTCAATGAATTTACTCCCGGTTTTAAACTTATAGGAAGGACCTTTATCTCTTTAGGCGGTGCTTTAGAGGGCTGGATGGAAGCAAAGTTCATGTTCGGCTACTGGATGGCCTGCTGTGTAGGCCCCTTACTGGTGGTACTGGCTTTGCTGCGCAACAAAATTATAGGGAATAAGTAGTCTTTAAAAAACAATTAAAAGGGTTTTACCATGGCTAGTTTATATTTCTCTGTTCCCTATAATGGTGATGACCAAACGCTGGAAGAGATTTTCAATCTGAAGGAACTGGGAAGGAGCAGAATAAGAGAAGTATTCCTCTCTGGCCCACAGGAGTTCTGCGGGTCGGGGAGGAAGAAGGAAAAGATTACTCTTCCTCAGTTTGCTGAAGTTGTAAAGCGTATTCATCAAGAAGGGATACGCGTTAATCTAATCCTCAACTCGGTATGCGAGGGCAGCAACTGGTATTCTCCCGGGGAAATAGACAGGGTGACGCGTTATATCGGAGATATGTGTGAAAATCATGGAGTGGAAGCAGTAACCCTGGCCAATCCTGTTTATATCAGGGAAGTCCGAAAAAGGTTCCCCGATTTAGAAATTTGTGCGTCGGTTCTGAGTGATATAGATACCGTAAAAAAAGCAGTCATCTTTAAGGAAGCAGGGGCTAATGTCATTACCCCTGATGCGAATATCAATAGAGATTTAAAACTGCTGGCGGAAATCAAAAAGGCTACCGGTGTCGAGTTGAAGATAATGGTAAATGAGGGCTGTTTATATAAATGCCCTTTCAGGAAATTCCATTTCAACTATATATCTCATAAATCGCGGGAAGTCGGTGAAGTAGAAAGTTACAGTTACAATTTCCCCGAAGAGTGCTGTTCGACAGTATTCGATGGGGACCATGCACAGTTGTTGAAGTCCGGCTGGATAAGGCCGGAAGATTTATACAATTACGGAGAAATAACTCATTTCTTTAAAATTGTGGGAAGGGAAACCCCGCCGCATAGAACCTTGCGAACAGTAAAGGCTTACATGGAGCAGAACTGGGAAGGGGATATATTTGATATAATTTGCAGCGGTATTTTCAACTACAGTATGCGGTACTGTACTTACCTGGATAACAAGCAGCTGGGTGAAAAAGATTTTTTTCGTCGGACAAGCACATGCAAACACAATTGCAGTCAATGCCATTACTGCGACGATATTGTTAAGGAATTGCTGATGCTGGGGTGGATGACCAAAGAGAAATATCGTGACCTGGGTATGCACAAAGAGGCCGATGAAATCGAGAGACAGGAGCAGGAGCTTGACGCCCGCAAAGCAGGACAGACATAACGGATTAAAATCGAGGGAAGAAATCCTTATCTGGTTCAAGAGCACAAAATTATTTACATGTTATTTTTAATCACTATCTAAATTTGCCCGAAGGCTTATTAATGAAATTGATGCGTAAGTATTATCCGATTGTTTTTGCTGTTGTAATTGTATTAGTAATGGGTGCACTTCTGATTGCCGTTCAGAATCTTACCAGGGAAAGGATAGAAACCCTGAATGACCCTGAAACCGTCGAATTGTTGCAGTCCGTACTTCCGGAAGCAGATTCTTATCTCTATAAAGATCAAACAGAGGGTATTTATGTAGTATATGATAACGATTTGAATAAAATTGGTTATGCCTTTTATGTAAAAGGGATTGGATATAAGGACTGGTTTACGGTTCTGGTTGGACTCAAAGACAGCAGCACTTTAAGCGGAATCAATATTATATCTCATAATGAGCATCAGGGTTCTGGTTATACTGAAGGTGAAAAGGTAGATTTTACCGATTTTTCATTGCAGTTTATCGATTTGAAAATAGAGGACTGTGTTCTAACAAAAGATGACGGTGTGGTAGATGCCGTAACCATGGCAACGCTGGGTTCGAGAGCTATCGTGGATACCATAAGAGAAGCTGCTACAAAAAAAGCAGATATCATCATAAGTAAAGGTTATTAATTATATGGATTATGATGTGATATTAATACATCCTCCCGCAGTATATGATTTCCGAAAGAAAACTATCTTTCCCAGTGCTATGGGTTTCACCGTAGAGCAGATTCAGTTCACCAAGGTCCCTATCGGGCTGCTGAGCATGGCCGACTACCTCGATAGAGCTGGCTACAGGGTTGTCATCGATAACCTGGGCGACCGGATGGTTAGCGACAGGTATTTTGATGTTGAGAACCACATTAAAAATTTGAAAGCCCGCATATATGGAATCGATCTGCACTGGATGCACCATGCACAGGGAGCTATAGAGATAGCCCGCATATGCAAGCGGCTGCATCCGGATTCTCTGATTGTTATCGGCGGGTTGACGGCTACTTGCTTCCATGAAGAGATTATTCAGAAATACAGTTTTGTGGATGCTGTTATCCGTGCAGAGGGAGAGAAAGCGCTTCTCGAATTTACTAAAGCATTCGATAAAAACCGGCAAATTACCGACACTCCCAATTTAACTTATCGCAAACAAAACGGGGAAGTGTGTGTCACACCACTGATGGAGCAGGGTGACAGCATAGATGAGTTCGAATATACGCGTTATGACCTACTGATGCCTGATACAACGGTCTTTACACATGATGCTGCTCCGCGTGGAACACTCATAACGTGCCGGGGTTGCATATATAATTGTGTTACCTGCGGTGCATCCTCTTACAGCTATAAAAAATATCTGGGTAAGGAAAAACCGGCATTTCGAAGCCCGTTAAAAATTGCTGATGATATTAGAAGGTTGAATAAACAGGGCATATATATGGCTGGCATTTATCAGGACCCGCGCATGGGAGGAGAGGAATACTGGCGTAACCTGTTTGATTTACTGCGCAGTGAAAAGCTCAGGCTGGATTGTTTATCGATAGATATTTTTGCCCCTGTAAATGAGGAATTTGTCAAAGCGGTCGCCGCTACCAGAAAACAGGTGGTTTTCTATTTCTGCCCTGAAAGTGGCAATCGGGATGTCAGAAAAATTCAGGGTAGAGGATATACTAATGAAGAAATAATCGACACCATCCAGTTATGTTACAAATATCGGATACCTGTAACGCTTTTTTTCTCCATCGGATTGGCGGGTGAGACTGTTGAGACAATGAACGACACTATTGAACTCTGGGAGCAGATTTGCTCTATAAACAAAGCCGTATTGGAAAGCAATACTTTTCAGGAAATCGGGAAAAATATAGTTCTTGGTGGGCCGATAATAGGCCCTATAATTGTCGACCCTGGTTCGCTGGCTGCCGACTACCCTGAAAAATACGGCTATAAGATGAATTTTAAAAGTCTGGAAGAGTATATTGATGCCTTTTCATTACCATCGTGGCACCAGTGGATTAATTATGAAACCACTTTACTGAGAAGAGATGATTTAATAAACCTTATCTTTAAGTATGTTGAGTTTTCTATCATACAAAGAACAAAATATGGATTCTATAGCAGAACCGATGCAGAAATCGAAAGGTTTCGCAATGAGGTTAATAAAATAGCTGTCAAGGAAGTTGACGCAATAATGAAATTACCTGATAGATTAGCAAGAGAAGAAAAATTGAAATCACTGAAAAATACCATCGACTCTTATGTCAATCCTTTAATCACATAAATAAAATAAACCGCTCGACTGTCAAACAGTCAACCCCAATCATGGTAGGCAGGGTATATGAGAACAAAAACCTTCCTTACTCATATTTCCCACTGATACTTTACTTCAAATACCCATCCTGAGATATCAATAGGTCACACTCTCGAGAGTGGCAATGGTAAGGTGCTGCGCTGATTATTCCATATGTGAGAGATGTTCTCGGAGTTTCTCCAGTTTCTCCTGTTTTGCAGCCAGATTAGCCCTTTCCTTTTCGACAACCTGTTCCGGGGCTCTGGACAGGAAAGCTTCATCCTTAAGCCGTCCTTCAAGGCGAATAACTTCACTCTGGAACTGCTCGATTTCTTTCTGAATTCGTTTCTTCTCGGCGGCGATATCCACCATACTTTCCATGGGAATGACCACTTCGATCCCCTTAAGCACGATAACCAGGGAATTTCTGGATGGAGCACCCTCTCTGTTTCTCAGAATCGAAGGAACGGCTTTAGACAGCGTCTGTATCGCTGCGGTATATGCGGCGATATCCTTTTCCATATCCCCGGCGTATATTACAGCCTCGATAGATTTAGATGGCTCTACCCTGTATTCGGTGCGTGTATTGCGTATCGAGCGTATGATTTCGATTACCGAAGCCATTACTTCTTCGGCATGAGTGTCCCGGAATGAATCATCCGCCTGCGGATAGGGAGAAATCATAATGGATTCCGCTCTCGTCTTATCCTCGGGCAGCCTGTTGACGATATTTTGCCACAGCTCTTCGGTAATGAAGGGCATAAACGGATGCAGAAGGCGCAGGGATTTTTCCAGAACTTCAATCAAAACGGGGACAGGCGATATGACACCCTCTCCGGCGTTCAATCTCGTCTTGGTTATTTCGATATACCAGTCGCAGAACTCTCCCCACAGAAAATCGTGGATCTGACGTTGGGCCTCTCCGAATTGGAACTCCTTCATTAATCTATCGACATCGGCTATCGTGGCATTCAGGCGGCTGAGTATCCATCTGTCCTCCAACAGCAGCGATTCTCTGTCGATTTTCATATCGCCGCTGTACGACTCCATACTCTTCAATACGAAACGTGTGGCATTCCATATCTTGTTGGCGAAGTTTCTGCCGGCTTCCATCTTGGTTGGGGTAATTTTCGTGTCATTGCCTGGTGAAATGCCGGTGGAGAGGGCGAAGCGCAGGGCATCGGTTCCATACTGGTCCATCAGCTCCAGCGGGTCTACCACATTGCCCCTGGTCTTACTCATCTTTTCGCCTTTTTCATCGCGCACCAGACCATGCAGATAAACGGTGCGGAAGGGGATTTCCCCCGTATCTTCTATGCCCATCATTATCATGCGAGCCACCCAGAAAAAAAGGATATCATAGGCGGTTTCCATCACGGAGGTGGGGTAGAAATAGCGTAAATCCTCTGTATCGTCGGGCCAGCCCAACGTTGAGTGAGTCCACAGGGCAGAGCTGAACCATGTATCCAGCACATCGGGGTCCTGCTCGATTTCTGTGGAGCCGCATTCGGAACAGCGCTGAGGGTCTTTTGTATCTACTGTCAGCGCATCGCATTTCTTGCAGTACCACACAGGGATACGATGCCCCCACCAGAGCTGGCGGGAGATGCACCAGTCGCGGATATTCTCCATCCAGTTGAGATAGACTTTGGTGAAACGCTCGGGAAGAATGGTAATTCTTCCATCGATAACTGCTTGTATTGCCGGCTTTGCCAGCGGCTCTGTTTTGACGAACCATTGCTTGCTGGCAACCGGTTCTACTATGGTATGGCATCGGAAGCAGTGGCCTATCGAATGATGATATGGCTCGATTTTTTCCAGCAAGCCATCCCTGTCGAGGTCGGCGACTATCGTCTTACGGCAAACGAATCTATCCATACCGGCATACGGGCCGGCATTTTCATTCATCGATGCATCCGGATTAAGGATGTTAATAAGCGGCAGGTTGTGGCGTTGACCGATTTCAAAATCAACGGGGTCGTGCGCAGGCGTTACTTTAACTGCGCCGGTGCCGAACTGCAAATCCACGACATCGTCGCCGACGATGGGAATTTCGCGGTTGACCACCGGGACGATAGCCCTTTTGCCGATAAGCCTGCCGAAACGTTCATCTGCCGGGTTGACTGCCACGGCTGTATCACCCAAAAGCGTTTCGGGGCGGGTGGTGGCAACTGTCAGATAGCCGCCGCTACTGTCAGCCAGCCTGTAGCGGATATAGTACAGGTTGCCTTCTACATCCCTGTGGTCGACTTCGAGGTCGGAAAGAGCCGTAGCACAGCGCGGACAGCGGTTGATGATGCGCTCCCCCCTGTATATCAGTCCCTTATTATATAAGCGGACGAAAACCTCGCGTACCGCTTTACTCAAGCCCTCATCGAGCGTAAACCGTTCGCGGCTCCAGTCGCAGGAGATACCGAGACGCTGGTGCTGGTGCATGATGGTATCGTGGCACTGTCCGGCCCATTTCCACACCCTCTGCTCGAACTTTTTACGTCCCAAATCATATTTGGTGATGCCTTCCTGTGCCAGTTGTCTCTCGACGACCACCTGTGCGGCAATTCCGGCATGGTCAAAGCCGGGGAGCCACAATGTCGGCTCTCCCAGCATACGGTGCCAGCGTATCATGATATCTTCCAGCGTTGCGGTCAGGGCGTGCCCCACATGCAAACCGCCGGTAACATTGGGCGGCGGCATCATGATGACGAACGGCTCTTTTTCAGGGTCTATCTTCGGCTTGAAGTAGTCCTTCTCCATCCAGTATTTATACCACTTGGTCTCCACCTTTGCCGCTTCATAGGCTTTAGGCATTTCGTTTTGTTCAGATTCAAACATGCTTGCCCCTTTAAAGTTTTAGTAAAAAACAATATTCTACCTTATTACGTTAATTTACAAAAATAAATAACAAAACGAGAATTATGGAGTGACAATTTAATAAAATTCAAATCTTGTCACATTTTTGTTTTCGTACCTGTTCTTCTAAATCAATCAACAAGACGTTATCTTCTGTTTTCCAAAATTTAGGACCACGCATTGCAGTTTTTTTATAACCATGCTTAATAGATAATTGCTCTGCTAATTCTGTTTTCGTATATAGCCTATTATCTAATTGATATCTTAATTTATTCTCAGAAGCAACTACATATGCACATTCATCATTATAAAGCCTTGTATGATAAAAAATTAAAACTTGTCCATCTTTTAACAATCCAGCATTTATAAGTTCACTAAACGTTACCCTTTTAGATTTTGCCGCGATGTGGTTATATGTACAAGAGGGCAAGGTAAATGTTGAATAACAAGTATCGGTTTTTTGAAGGGAAGTGCTATCATAAATTGGTTCAAACAGATGTACATGAACAGATAAATCGCTATTTTCTCTAATAAAAGTTCTAAACTCTACGACCTTGCTATCTGGTTCAATAACTTCTCTGAGCACCTCCGTATCTTTTTCTATAATGACAGTTAAAATCGGGGGTTTCGATATTAAGTCTGAGAGGTATTTATACGATTGGGTAGTACCACTTATCTTTTCAAATTTAAGTTTTAACTCACTGTTACTCTCAATTTCACGGAAAATCATCTCAGTAATATCTTTTTGTGTGTAAGGATTTTTTATCCCCGTATAAAATTTCTTGACCTGAGGCACAATATGTTCATACAAAGGATGAGATGATAATTCGACTTCAACGATATGCCAGCTTGGCGAATCTCCTAATATAATTACATAGCCATCAGGAATTGACCCGACCCCAGCATTAGACTTCATTTTATGCTTGAGGTCAATATAAATCGAATTGTCGCCGAAAATCTCTGAAGAATGCTCTTTAACTAAACTTTCAAATTTCTCTTCACTGGATGGTATCCATTCTTCATACTTCACGCCATCTACCAGTAACATATTATTGTACCCCCAGCTAGATTATCTCTTTTACCCTGTCCAGAATCCTGTCTGCTACCTCGCGCTTGGTTAATAAAGGTAATACTTCTATTTCTTCATCTCTATCGATGATAGTGACGCGATTGGTATCGGTCCCGAATCCACTGTCCTTATCGGTAATATCGTTGGCCACGATAAAATCCAGCCCCTTTCCCCTGAGCTTTAAAGCAGCGTTTTCGACCAGATTTTCACTTTCTGCGGCAAAACCGACCCTGATAAATTTGCCCTTGACCTCAGATAATATATCCGGGGTATTAATCAGTTTGAGTTCGATAACAGAATCTCCCTTTTTTATCTTTTTACCGGAGGCTTTTTCTGCCTGATAATCTGCTACTGCCGCCGCCATAATTAACGCATCGGCGCCGACAACCGCATTTTCAACTGCCTGCTTCATCTCCAGAGCTGTCTCAACAGGGATAACATCGATTCCCGCTGCTGGGGAGAGCGGAACAGTGGTTATCAATGTGACTGTGGCCCCCCGGTCCCTGGCAGCCTGCGCTAGGGCAAAGCCCATCTTGCCTGATGAACGGTTGCCAATGAAGCGCACCGGGTCGATAGCCTCGCGCGTTCCTCCGGCGGTAACAACGAAGCGTTTCCCCGCTAAATCGCCCCCGCGGGCCAGTATCAGTTTTATAATATCGATTATCTCTGCCGTTTCCGGTAAACGACCCTGTCCGATCTTGCCTGACAAGAGATGCCCGTAACCTGACTCGATGATGACAAATCCCCTGTCCTTAAGCTTGGATATGTTTTTCTGAGTTACCGGATTATTCAACATATTATCGTTCATCGCAGGGGACAAAATGACAGGAGCTCTGGTTGCCAGTACAGTACAGCTGAGCATGTCATCCGCCAGACCGCAGGCAAGCTTGGCAATGGTATTTGCCGTTGCTGGAGCGATTAAGATTAAGTCTGCCCTTTCCGCCAAAGCTATATGCCCGGCTTTGAACCCGGGAACAGGCTGCCATACATCCGTATAAACCTGCCTTCCAGTAATACTCTGCAGTGTCAATGGAGTGATAAATCGGGTGGCGGATTCCGTCATCACCACCTCGACTTTGGCGCCTGCCTGACACAGCTTGCTGGCAATATCTGGTACTTTATAAGCGGAGATTCCGCCCGTTATTCCCAGCAGTATTGTTTTTTCGCTCAATACGTCCATAGTACACCTGTTATAATACGAACAACTTATATTTAAGTCTACCCTTAAATTATACAACTATGCAAGATTTATGAAATCACGCCCTCTACGGGCAAGGGTAAGGTAAAAAACTCGAAACTTCATCCCCCTGTCTACCTCCTCTGATTTCGAAGAAGGTGGCAAGTTCTCTGGCAAAAAGCTTACTCCCTGTTCATATGATAGACAAGCCTTAAACCGATAAGGGTCAGGTCGGGATTGACCTCGTCGATAACATTGGTCTCCCTGGCAATTAGCCCGGAGAAACCGCCGGTCGCCACCACTTTGACCCTGGCTCCCAATTCCTTTTGAATGCGCTGCACCATTCCTTCCACCAACCCGACATAACCATAAACCACGCCCGATTTCATGGCATCGATGGTATTGGTGCCGATAACCTTGCCCGGAGGCGCCAGCTCGATTCTGGGAAGCATGGCAGCCCTTTGAAACAAGGCTTCGGACGAGGACATAATACCCGGGGCAATAGCTCCCCCCAGATAGTCCCCATTCCTGGAAACCACCTCGAATGTGGTAGCTGTCCCCATATCGACGATGATAACCGGCCCGCCATAAAGACGATGGGCGGCAATAGCATCCACGATACGGTCGGCGCCGACCTCTCTGGGGTTATCCATACAGATGCGAATGCCTGTTTTTATTCCGACGGTAACGATCAGCGGCGATACATTGAAGTATCTCTTTATCATGTCATCGAAAATAATCGTCAGCGGAGGAACCACACTGCACAATGCCACTTCTTTTATATCTGATGCCTCCAGCCCGCGGTTTCTCAAGATGCTTATTATCATGACAGCAGCCTCATCAGCTGTGCGGTGAATAGAAGTCGTTATTTGAAAGGCGGCTTTCTTTTTTTCTCCGTCGAAGACCCCAACGGTAGTTTCCGTATTACCTATATCTATAGCTAATAACATAATTGCCTCTTATAAAAGACCTGATTTTATACTCCCCTGATACGAATACCCCGACCGTAAGGTCGTGGGGAGTTTATCTTAACTATTATATTCGCTTGTTAATACTATTTTCGACGCCGCTATGCCTTTACTGTCTTTGTTAGGCACGACAGGGGAAACTAAGTCCTGACAAATCTGGATTTCTCGCCGCTCCCTCTTAATTTTCTTTTAATTTCTTGATAACCCTCGGAATCTCCGGCAGCAAGTCGCCGGCAAGCATCCCGGCATCGCCCATATCAGATTTGACCACTTCCCCCGCCTGCGCATGCAGCCAAACACCCAGACAGGCAGCATCGAAATTATCCAATCCCTGTGCCATCAGCCCGGCGATAACCCCTGCCAGCACATCCCCGGTGCCTGCTGATGCCAGTCCTGGATTGGCGAACGGCGAAATCCGACACCTGCCATCAGCAGAGGCAATCACCGTATACGCGCCCTTAAGGACTAAGGTTTTCCTCCACTTCTGTGCAAAACGCATGGTTACATTGACCCGGTCTCTCTGTATATCTTCGGCAGGTATTTCTGTAAGTCTGGACATTTCACCTGGGTGCGGTGTCAGTATAGCATCCACAACCAATCTCTGCCACCAATCCCCCGTTTTTGCCAGAAGGTTAAGGGCATCGGCGTCGATAATCAGCGGCATCAATGGCCTGTTACTGAAAAGGATAGCGCGGATAAGGCTGGCAGTTGCTTCCTGCTGCCCCAAACCGCAACCTATCAGCAACGTATTATAATTGCTCAAGTCCGCAAGGATGGTGAAAGGGGCTTCTGAGGATACAACTCCCCTGCTAGATTCAGACAGCGGTAAAAAGGTAGCCTCAGTCAATTTACCGGCAAGTATCGGGTGTAAGCTTGAGGGTATTGCCAGAGTTACCAGTCCCGTCCCTGCCCTCATAGCCCCACTACAGGCGAGATACGCTGCGCCGGTATAATTCACAGACCCGGCAACCACCAGCAATTTGCCGAAAGTCCCCTTGTTGGCATTCACAGGGCGTTCAGGTAGCGCATCCCTTGCCCACTGCTTTGTTATAAGTTCCAGCTTAACATCCCGCACCATATAGTCGGGAATGCCGATATCTGCGACTATGATTGTCCCTGCTTTTGCCGAGCCTGGCGAATTGTACAAACCGACTTTGGGGAATCCGAGCGTTATAGTATAGTCGGCAGTCAGGCAGGCAGGGTCGCAATACCCTGTATCGGCATCCATACCGGATGGCAGGTCTACTGCGACGACCTTGAACCCGGCGTATAGTTTTTTTGCCTCAGCGACCTTATGTAGAGCTTCCCTGTAGATTCCTTCTATTGGGCGATTACTGCCGGTGCCGAAAAGCGCATCTATTACTATATCTGCCGTCTGCAGCAGATTCCCCAGTTCATCCAGGTTTTTATAGACTATAATCCTGCTTTGATTTACCAGCTTCAGATTCGGGTCACTATCGGGCCTTTCACCCAGCAGGAACAGGTGTACCTTTGCCTCCCATCCAGCCAGATAGCGAGCGGCAACCAGTCCATCCCCCCCATTATTACCCGGTCCGACAAGGACTATAATGTTTTTATTAAATGCCTCCCCCAGTATCCGTCGGACCTCAATAGCCACCTGTCTACCAGCATTCTCCATCAAGGTTGCAATAGTGATGCCCGACTTTACACATTCCTCTTCAGCCTGTTTCATGCGGGTTGAGGTCAAAACTTTCATTTTTCATAATCTCCTGTTTAGAGTTTATCAATACGCCACTAGCGGGTCAAGGCTTTTTAAGAGGAAAGAAATACAATATAAGTAGATGACCAGTTTTTTCATCGATTTACCGATGAAATCGAGGCGTCTGAAATAGGGCAGAGGGGGATTTAGGGGTATCTTAATTAATCCGAAAAGTGGTATTTTCGTTCCAATTCCCATTGATACTCATCATATTCTGGAGTAAAATGCAATTAATGAAAGATGATAAGGAGCCGCTTATGTTTAAAAAAATACTGGTTCCACTGGATGGTTCAGAATTATCGGAATCCGCACTGGTGCATGTCTTTGATATTGCCACGGATTATAGCAACCTTGAGGTCATTTTACTTAGAGTACGAGAGCCGCTGGACCCCAATGTTATCGGGACGCTGGATGCTAAAATTGCGGTAGAACTGGATGAGGCTTATCGTGAAGAGGCGGCAAGTTATCTGGATGGGATAGTCGAAAAACTGAAGGAAAAGGGCATAAATGCCAGGGCGGAGGTACTATCGGGAAATCCTGCCGATGAGATAATAAAGTATTCTCAGAAGAATGGCATAGACCTCATTATCATGTCTACTCGTGGCAGGTCAGGTATTTCCCGCCTGGTTTTCGGCAGCGTAGCCGAGAAGGTAATCAGAAACTCGACCGTTCCTGTACTGATTAAACCACCGGCAAAACCAGTTAAAGGATAGCCGTTATGCGCCAATCTTTCCCTGTGAAATCAGCACGACAATGGGATATTAATCTGCGCCGCGTTGTGTTTCGATGGTCCCTCTGTGCTATCGATGGTCCTCGAAACTGAATATTCGGGAAACAAAAAGCCGCTCTCAATCCTCAAAAGGGCGGCTTTTCTGTGTTTTTATATGTTTTCTGTTTTTATTTCTGTTCGATTTGTCCGCGGGGATAGAAAATTAACAGGGCGATGACGAATATAGCATTCAGAGCCATTCCGAACCAGATTTGATTGATATCGGCATAGCCCTGCCAGAGTGCATACAAAGGGCTTACCACAAACAGGCTGCACCATAGTATGGCGAATTTAATTGCGTTTATATTACGCAGTGGGTCGAGAATGGTCATTATGAACCAGACTCCGGCGGCGATAAAGGCACTTCCTATTATCGTCATGAGAAAAGACAGGCTGTTGCTCAAGTCTCCCAGGCTAAATGAACTGGCTATCCTGTCCGGGGCAACGAGAAAAATAATACCTTCTGCTATGTATATAGCACCGCAAATTATCAGAGTAGCCTTTATATTGCGCATTTTACCTCCCGATTTATTTTATCTTTTCGACGATTAAGGGAATCTGTTGGCAATTCTGTCATATTAAAGGCAATCATGTCAATAAGACTTAACATAATATTCTATGGGTTGTTCATGGACTTCCCGGTTTTTTCCTTTAGCCAGGCAAGGGCTTTCCTGGTATCACTGGCGATGCGGGCTTTATCGCAGATTTTCAGGCGGTACTGGAACGACCAATATGTAAACTCTTTCAGGGTAGTCATGTCCATTTCATGCAGGTGATGATAACCCCTCTCACGTTTAAAAAGCTTTAACATTTCAGATTGCGTCAGGTCATAGATGCGCTGGTATGCTTCGTTGGTTATGTTCTCTTCGCTGAGATAATTAAGAGATTGTTCCTTGCGAACCTCTTCTTCCACCACCTGCAGAAGGATTTCCTCGACTGTCACTCCATAAAAATAGTTGAGGTGCTGCTGATATTTCTGTTCTCCTATTAGTCGCTTGAATTCTTCGGCACCGATTTGAAGCGGAGGCTTCCCATTGAAAAGGAGAGCCTGCTTTTCATCCTCTGGCAGCAATTCATTGACCGCCCCGCATAATCTTTCTGCCAGCAGTAGCCAGTCGAACGCCTCGCCTCCGATGATGTATTTATATCTTCGCTTCCCCACCTTCTCTTCAGGTATCTGCCACAGGTTAATGGCTTCCAGTAGAGCCAGGTACCAGTGCTTCCCTGCAGCAATGGAATCCTTAAAGTGCCTTATGGCCTCTTCTTCCGGTGGCGCCGAATGGTTATGTATATTCATTTTTATCTCAGATAACTATACTCTTTACCTGTTATTTCTAATGCTGCTGTAACATTTATATATTATTAAGTGCAATCGGTGCAAATCATATTGATTCTACCTTTTATCAAAGCGGGATAACAAGGGGGGATGTAAGTCAATTCGATTTGATTCCTGATGTCGGATTCTATTTTGTGAATTATAGACGCTGACAATATAT
>CAZJVO010000005.1:0-31715 GCA_964549815.1 uncultured Dehalococcoidales bacterium
TGGAGGCGACGAGCGGATTTGAACCGCTGAATGGGGGTTTTGCAGACCCCTGCCTTACCACTTGGCTACGTCGCCACCCCTTTTAATGGAGCGGAAGACGAGATTCGAACTCGCGACCTCCTCCTTGGCAAGGAGGCATTCTACCGCTGAACTACTTCCGCCTATTCCAATGGTGCCGAGAGAGAGATTTGAACTCTCACAAGCTTTCGCTTACTAGCCCCTCAAGCTAGCGTGTCTGCCATTCCACCATCTCGGCATGGCAGGAGTGAGAGGATTCGAACCCCTGACCGACGGTTTTGGAGACCGCTGCTCTACCGAACTGAGCTACACTCCTAAGACTACATCTAGCAGCCCTTATGATACTACGAGAACGCTTCAATTGTCAAAAACCAGGTTGATAATTCGGTATGCCTTTTCAGGCTGCTATTAAATGTAAAAATCCGGTTAACCAGCTATTTTTAGGGAGATGTGCTGCTTTTTAACCACCATAGCCCCATGACAGTAAAATTGCGGAATTGTCTACCCCCTGTTCAAATTCCTCGATGAAGGCCATCCTTGATTGGCGAAGAGTTGAAGCTCCTCATTGTTTTCGATTATCTGCAGCATTATATCTACCACGTTGGCATCGTATTTGGTTCCCCTGCCGTCGCTGATTTCCGCTAAAACATCAACCTTGCTCTTTGCAGGTCGATATGGGCGGTGGGAACTCATAGCCTCTACCACATCACAGACACTCAGAATGCGGACTTCCATGCTCAGTTCATCACCGCTGATGCCATGAGGATAGCCTGACCCATCCAATCGCTCATGGTGGTGCACGGCCATATCTGCAACCGGCCATGGAAGGTTGGTATCTTGCAGAATCTCATAACCCCGTTTGGCATGAGTACGGACGAGATTCCACTCCTCTTCGTTTAATTCGCCAGGCTTGCTGAGTATGCTCTCCGGTATGGCAATTTTCCCGATATCGTGAAGCAGCCCGCCGATATACAACCCCTCCAGTCTGTTTTCGTCTAACCCCAGTTTTTTACCGATGAGGAGAGACAGGTCAGCCACCCTCTCCTCATGCCCGGCTGTGTAAGGGTCCCGGCAGGCCATAGCACGGGAAACCGTGTGCGCCAGGTCAATAAAGGAGTGCTTGAGTTGCTGCTGTATCTTTTGGCGTTCCCGCCGTACCATAGCCTCGCGTAATTCCCGCTCGACTGCGGGAACCAGGCGTGATAGCTTGCCTTTCATGACATAATCATGTGCGCCGGCTTTCATCATTGCCACAGCGGTCTCTTCGCCGATAGCACCGGACACGATGATGAAGGGGACATCCATGCCGGTTGCTTTAAGCAGCTCTAAGGCAGCAAAGGTGCTAAAGTGAGGCATAGCATAATCACAAAAGACAATATCCCATCCCTGTTTGGCCAGAGCAGCGCGCATGGCTTCGGCGGTGTCCACCCGTTCGAAAGTGATTTCGTATCCACCCCGCTTCAGTTCACGTGCCAGCAGCAGGGCGTCGTCTTCTGAATCATCTATAATCAATGCGCGCAGCGGCATACCCACTTACCTGCTCCTTATCTCCGGCGGAGATTCATTCATGAGGAGCCAATACAGCTTCAGTTGCTGCACTGCTTCGGTAAATTGGACAAAGTCCACCGGTTTGCGAATATAGCTATTGGCGCCCAACTTGTAGCTGCTCATCAGGTCCTGCTCCTCTTTAGATGAGGTGAGAATAACTACGGGGAGGAGTTTTGTCCGCTCATCGGCACGGAGGCGCCGCAGCACCTCCAGGCCGTCTATTTTGGGCAGCTTTAAATCCAGCAGAACGATGGTGGGCATAATACTCATATCCCGACCGGTATAGGTACCGGTCCCGAAGAGGTAGTCCAGGGCTTGTACTCCATCACTGGCCACTATCACCTTGTTCAAAATATTGCCTTTTTTCATTGCCCGAAGCGTCAAATCCACATCATCGGGATTGTCCTCTACCAGCAGGATAACTTTCTTCTCCATATGTTTCCCTCTATAATTATAATTTAAGTGTAAAATAGAAAGTGGCACCTTTTTCCACTTCGCCTTTGGCCCAGATACTACCGCTATGGCGGTGAATGATGCGCTGTACCGTAGCCAGCCCGATACCGGTACCTTCGAACTCAGCAGAGGTGTGAAGACGCTGAAAGGGCACAAACAGCCTGTCGACATAGGCCATGTCAAAGCCGGCGCCATCATCTCGAACGAAATAAACAGGTTGCCCCTCCCGTTGACTGACTCCAAACTCTATCGTGGCAAGGGGGTGCTTACCTGTGAATTTCCAGGCGTTGTTGAGCAAGTTTTCCAGCGCCACCCGCAGTAGAGAGGCATCCCCCTGCACCATCACTCCTTCTGCGATAATAAACTCCGCAATGCGCTCAGGCTCTTTATCCCTGAGTTCTTTGGCAATTGCCTTTATCATATCACTCAGGTCCACAGACTCATAGCGCATTTCAGCCCGGTTGACACGGGACAACTTCAGCAAATCGTCAATGAGCTGTGCCATGTGCTGGCTGGCAGCACGCACACGGTGAAGATAATCTTTGCCAGTCTCATCGAAGCTGTCTCCATAATCCTCAAGTAGCGCCTGGCTAAAGCCGTCGATACTCCTGAGCGGAGCACGTAAATCATGAGAAACCGAATAGCTGAAAGCCTCCAGTTCCTTATTGGCTTGTTCCAGCTCAACCCGCATTCTGGAATCGGTGATATCGGCAATGGTCATCAGTGTAGCCGGTTGCCCCTGGTAATCCATCACGGCATTGCTTATGAGAGCATAGAGGGTACTGCCATCCTTCTTCAGCAGACGAATCTCATAAGTCTCAGGCTCTTTACTTCCCTCCTGCCTTCTTTGAGCTCTGGCTATAACAAAGTTGCGTTCATCAGGATGAATCCTCTCATAAATTGATAAACCAATGCCTTCTTCCAGCGTATAGCCGAGCATAGCAGCCAGTTCTTTATTGGCAAAGACTATTCTGTCATTCTGGTGAATGCCGATGCCGACCAGGGCATGGTCGACCAGTGTTCGGTACCTCTCTTCTGATTGCCGCAGGTTAAGCTCTATTTTCTTGTACTCGGTCATATCATGGGCAATGCTCATAATGGCAGCTTCACCATGATAGGTTACAGGAGTGGAATTTATATCTACAGGGATGATTTTCCCTTCTCTGGCCCGATGCTCTGTCTCAAATCTCTGTAACTTATCGGATTTCATCCCTTCAATCAATTCACCAATCTCAACCGCACTCAGATGGGGATCGATATCCTTCGGTCCCATGGTAAGTAATTCATCCCTGGAATAGCCTAACTTATTAACCGCGGCATCATTTACTTCGATGAATTTGCCCTCGAAATTGATTATCCAGAGGGTTTCATTCATAGCGTTAAGCAACTGTCTGTACTCCTGCTCCGCCAGCCTCCGCTCGGTAATGTCTCTGGCAATTATCTGGACAGTAGCTTCCCCTTTCCCTGGAAGGATGATAGGAACAAATATATTGGAGAGCCATTTCCCGTCCCGCTCATCGTCGAAGACCTGAATTCTCCCCTCATCCAAAGCCTTTCTGACCATCTCCAGGCGGTGACGGGCAACCACTTCAGGCATCAGTTCAAAAAATGTTTTGCCAACCATTTCTTCCTGTGATATGCCGAAACTCCCTGCCATCGCAGGATTGGCAGTAATAAATTTCCCCTTCCCATCAACCAGAGCGATAAGGTCCGGCGAGCTCTGAAATAGCGTTCGGTACCTCTCTTCTGATTGCCGCAGATTAAGCTCTATTTTCTTGTACTCGGTCATATCATGAGCGGTGACCACCACCCCCGCTGGCTCTCCTTCCCTATCCTTTACTACCGAGGCTGATATTAGTACAGGGATGCTCTTGCCCTTTCTGGCCAGATAGGTCGCGTCACGGCTACTTATCTTGCCCTTCTCGAGTATTTCCTGCCAGGAAGCATCTTCACCGTTTGTGCTTTTTATCAGGATTGAATTAAACGGCTTGTCTACCAGATCATCTGCTTTATAACCCAGCAGGTCAGAAGTTGCTTTATTGGCCAAAATAATTTTACCTTTCAGGTCTACCATCATCAGTGAATCGCCCATGGTGGCCAGTATATCCTCGGCAGCCGATGTCGGGGTAAGTGCCATCAACCCATACCTGGTTATGGCGTAAACCAGGCCGCCTCCCCAGATGAGAATAAAGATAATTGCTATCGGAGGCACAGCTTGAATTCCCAGCTCGGGGAGTATTATATCGGTCAGGGAGCCCAATACGAGCACAACAATGGGGGTGATGGCAAGTAATCTGGCCTGCTTTTTCTCGCGCAGGCTTCTGGTTTTTCGTCCGAAATCCAAAGCCAGCGGTATGCAGGCGCTGATAAAGAGGAAGTAATAGGCGAAAAAGAAGTATGTCGGCATTGAGGAAGCCCAGATAGTGAACCAGCCATAAGATTGCCTGACAAGATCATTTATGAGGGACCCTGTCCATTGCAGGTAAATAAAGGATGATGCCAGCAGTATGCATATGGCGATGAACAATCGGTTCTTCAGCACTTTTTGATGCTTCGTAAATGCCAGATAAAACCAGAGGGTGAAGATGGGGAAGCTGCACCATCCCAGTGAAGCCACATTTATCCACAGCATGGCTTCGTTGGCTGAGGGGGCACCGTGGGAGAATGCAAATCCCAAACTCCAGATAGCGAAGGGGGCAAGCGCCAGGGCACATAGTCTATTGAGGAAGGCCTTTGGATTTTTATGCAGCACGAAGCCTATCAGCCCCAGGTAAACTATAAATGCCAGAAAATGTATCTGAACAGTGACCAATTGCAGAATATTCATTCTCAGTTAATACCCGCACCTTCCATATCTATTTTAATTTTCATTTCCTTCGTATATTCTCATGAGCTTCACTTCCGATGCTATCGGCAATATCAATAATAGCCATTATACATCATTATACATCTGCAAATGCTATTTCAACAGTTACGGGGTATTTTTCCAGAAAAGTGCGAATACGGTGCTTATCTTTCAGTTGTTGACAGTTTCCGCTCGATCCTTCGATACGTCCCTGCGGAACAATAAGGACTCTTTTTGCAGTTGGGATTAATGCCCCTCATTTGTCCTGCCGATAAATCGGGACTTTTTCAGGCTTCCCCCTGGGGAAGCTGTCGAGTGAAACGAGACTGATGAGGGGATAAACTAAACTTTTACTGCGAGTCCAGACCTGCCGTGACTCGCAGTCTCAACCGATGAATATCGTCAATGGCTGCGCATTATTATGAATCGTCAGTAGAGAATTTTGTTATATGTTATATATATGGCAGGATACCCTGTCACTCTTAAATCTTGATATTGCATTATAATCGTTGGATTCCATTAAAAGACCGGGAATCGAGGGGCATATTGGTGTCCAGACTGTGACAAAGGGTTGTCAGGGGGTATTGTCACAGGCTTATTCGGAGTATGTTTCAGAGGACTTTCTTGCTTTACTCGCTTCCGCTATGGCTTAAGGGGGCATCCTGAGTTATGCTCACGGGGGGTTTGAGTGGCTTCCAGGTTAATCTTTATCCCCGATTTCGGTATTGTCCGAGGCAAATGAGAGGCAGGTGTTGGCCTCGTTATGTAATCTATGCTAAAATATCCACAAACAAAAAGGGGGTGGCCTGTTGCATCAGAAAACAGTACTGGATAATGGTTTAAGGGTGATTACGGAAAACATGCCGTACACACACTCGGTATCTATATGTATATTCGTTGGTGTCGGCTCTCGTTATGAGAAGGATAGCCTTGCCGGTGTATCCCATTTTATAGAGCATATGTTGTTCAGGGGAACAGAGAAGCGCCCCGAGTCGAGGATAATCTCCGAGTCGATAGAGGGGCTGGGGGGTATCCTTAACGGGGGAACAGATAAAGAATTTACCGTATACTGGTGTAAGGTGCCCAGCAATCACTTTTCGGTAGCTGTGGATGTGCTTGCGGATATGTTATTACATTCTCGCTTTGATACCCTGGATATAGAAAAGGAGCGGCAGATCATCATAGAAGAAATCAAGATGATATATGATGCACCCGACCAGAGGGTAAATCACCTGATTGATAGCCTTTTATGGTACGGTAGCCCGCTTGCCAGGGATATTGCCGGGAGTAAAAGGACAGTATCCTCAATCACCCGTGAAGCCCTGTATTCATACATGCAATCAGGTTATCTGCCATCCAATGCTGTGGTTGCCGTTGTCGGGAACATCGAGCACAACGAAGTGGTACAGATGGTGAGCGATAGCCTGGGGAAATGGGAGAATCGCCAGCGTTTTCAGCAATATAAATCTTATAAGTTAAAAGGATGTGCGCCGTTAAAGATAGAGAAAAGAAAGATAGAGCAGGCGCATCTATGTTTGGCGCTGCCCGGTTTATCAAGATTCCATCCGAAGCGATATCATCTCGATGTATTGAATATAATCCTTGGAGAAGGTATGAGCAGTCGCCTTTTTGCAGAGGTGCGGGATAAAATGGGGCTGGCGTATACGATCGCCAGCTATGCCGAACATCTATCCGATACGGGTTCCTTAATAATCTATGCCGGAGTAGAGCCTGGGAAACTATCGACTGCAATTAAAGTTATTCTGGAGATAATGTCTGTTTTTAAGGAAGCAAAGGTTTCGGAAGCAGAATTGACAAAGGCAAAGGAAATGGCAAAAGGGAGAACTCTCTTAAGGATGGAGGATAATCGGAATGTTGCCAGCTGGCTGGGGTCGCAGGAGCTTCTCAATAATCAAATATTAAGTGTGGATGATGTGATTGCGATTATAGATACGGTCACCGCAGATGACATCATGGAAATAGCCTGCGAATTGATGGTATCGAACCTGTTGAAGCTGGCGGTGGTCGGACCCGTTGACAGGGATGAACCGCTGGAAGACTTGCTTCGATTGTAAAAAGCCATTGACATTGCTGTCCAAGGGCTGCATACAGTTGCACTATATGAGTTTATTCTTGAAATCACCCGTCATCCTGCCATTTTAGAGGATTTTCGTCTATATATTTCCAGCGTACCATGTAATCTTGCTCATCGCGAATTACATGGTCATAGAATCCTTTTTGCCAGATTGCGGAGCCGATTTGTTTACTAACGTAACCCCTTCAACTGCTGAATAACTCTGCCGATTTTGGGAACGGGCGACTGTTGTTTGTCCATAAATGATTGTTGTTCCGTAGGGGCGGGCATTGCCCGTCCGTCATTGTTGTATAAACTTATAAGCATATGTACGTGATTAGGCATAATAACGTATTTGTCAATTGCAGTGTTAGGATAAATGGTGGGAATATTGTTTATAGCGTCATCAATAATTTGTCCATAATGGGATAGGGGCGGGCGACCACTGGTCGCCCCTACGGGGATTGTAAATATATGGGGTGTCAACTACCTGGATCCCCTTGATATAATTAAAAAACGGGCGTGGTGTTAATCCACGCCCGTTAAACTCTCTGTCTATAACCTGTCTAATCTTTGTCCAGAGTCTAGTACATGCCCCCCATATCACCCATGCCGCCACCCATGCCGCCTGCCTGCGGTTTCTCTTTTTCAGGAATATCTGCAACCAGCGACTCGGTTATCAATACCATGTTGGCAATGCTGGTGGCATTGGTCATGGCTGAACGGACGACCTTGGTCGGGTCTATAATTCCCATCTCTACCATGTTGCCGAATTTGTCGGCTTCGGCGTTGTAACCGAAACCGATGGGGCTCTTCTTGACCTGGTCGGCAACCACGGCTCCGTCTTTGCCGGCATTATTGGCAATTAGACGAATCGGTTCTTCGATGGCTTTCTTAAGGATATTGACACCGGTCAACTCATCTCCGCTAACATCCAGATTGTCCAGGGCTTTTAGCGAGTTGAGCAAACTGACACCACCTCCCGGCAGTATGCCTTCTTCAACCGCAGCCTTGGTAGCTGATAGGGCATCCTCCACACGATGCTTCTTTTCCTTCATCTCGGTTTCGGTAGCAGCCCCGACTTTAATTACGGCAACTCCGCCGGCAAGTCTGGCCATTCTCTCCTGCAGCTTCTCACGGTCAAAATCGGATTCGGTTTCCTCAATCTGAGCCTTGAGCTGCTTGATTCTATCCTGAATGTTTTTGATGTCACCCTTCCCCTCGATAATGGTGGTATGGTCCTTGTCGGAGGTTACACGGCGTGCCCTGCCCAGGTCGGAGGGTTCAACTGAATCCAGTTTGCGCCCGATATCCTCGGTAATTACGGTGCCGCCTGTGAGGATAGCAATATCCTGAAGCATCTCTTTACGTCTGTCGCCGAAGCCGGGGGCTTTAACCGCCAGTACGTTCAGGGTACCGCGCAGTTTGTTGAGTACCAGGGTAGCCAGGGCTTCGCCTTCGATATCCTCGGCAATAATCAGCAGATTCTTGGTGACCTGCAGAATTTTTTCCAGTGAAGGCAGAATATCGGCGATGGCAGAGATTTTCTTATCTGTAATGAGGATATATGGGTCTTCCAGGACAGCTTCCATCCGGGTGGTATCGGTTACAAAATAAGCGCTGAGATAGCCTCTGTCGAACTGCATACCTTCCACATATTCGGTTTCGAAAGCGGTTCCCTTGGACTCTTCTATGGTAATGACCCCATCTTTACCAACCTTATCCATTACATCGGCAATCAAATTTCCGATATTGGCATCCTTGGCTGTAATGGTAGCCACCTGCACGATCTGCTCCTTGCCCTGGACAGGGGTGGAAATCTCAGTCAGATGCTTTAAGATAGTGCTTGTCGCTTTTTCGATGCCCCTCTTTATAGCTAAAGGTTCGGCTCCGGCAGCGATATTTTTGAAGCCCTCGTTAATAATCGTCGCTGCAAGTATGGTTGATGTGGTGGTTCCATCACCGCAGGCGTCGTTGGTCTTGCTGGCAGCTTCTTTCACCATCTGTACGCCCATGTTCTCGAACGGGTCTTCCAGCTCTATCTCTTTAGCAATGTTGACACCATCATCGATTACCAGGGGGGCGCCCCACTTCTTCTCGATGGCTACAGGTCTGCCTTTGGGGCCGAGTGTTACTTTTACTGTATTTGCCAGCGTATCAATGCCTTTCTTCAGTGCATGTCTGGCTTCTTCTCCAAATATTATCTGTTTTGCCATATTTTTTTCTCCTGTACTTTATTAATTCTTCTGTAAACTGTTAATGAATTTAAATTGCTGTTAGCATTTTTTTGCCAGAATCTGGCTTTCGTTCAGGATGATATACTCTTTCCCATCAATTTTGATCTCGGTTCCGCCGTATTTGGCATAAACCACTATATCACCCACCTTGACATCCATAGCTATCCGCTTGCCTTCATCGGTCATTTTACCGGGTCCGGCAGCAATTACCTCGCCTTCCATAGGCCTTTCTTTTGCCGTATCGGGCAGTACGATTCCGCCCTTGGTTACCTCTTCCTTTTCGATAGGTCTGACGACCACTCGATCAGCTAACGGTTGTAATTTAATTGCCATTCATATCCTCCTTTTCGGCTTTATTTATTAAACTACCAGCGTTTTTGCAAAGTTAGCAATCTCGTGGGGAGATTGCTAATAGATATAATATAACAAATAATTTTTTTCTGCAACTGTTGGACTGGCAGGGAGTTATAGCTGACAGGATACCAGAGGCAAAAAACTTTTTAAATTATTATTTTTTTATCTGAGACTCTTCAAATCTCATTAAATCTACCGGATATATTGTGAAAGAGGTGGAAGAAAAATACTGCAGTTAAACCAGTTTAAGTCCAGGTACCACATCTACATTCAATGCACTTATTCTACCGGTTTTGAAGTGGAAATAGCCGCAAGAAGCTACCATGGCGGCGTTGTCGGTGCAGAGAACAGGGTTGGGTATCAGCACCGGGACGTGGGATTTCTCCATTAGCTGTCTGCGAAGCATCCGGTTGGCGGCAACCCCTCCGGAAAGTAGTATTTGTCTGACATCGTTTTGCAAAGCCGCCTCAATAGTTTTGCCTACCAGCACGTCCACGATGGCTTTTTGAAAGCTGGCAGCAAGGTCGGCGACATTGTCCCGGTCGATTTTCTCCTCTTCACTGAGTTTCTGAAGGTAGGTCTTTATTCCACTGAAACTGAAATCGTTTGTCCCTTTTATCCATGAGTGGGGGAGGTCTATACAGGGATTGCCATTTTCGGCGGCTTTGTCAATGGCTGGTCCCCCGGGGTATCCTAACCCCAGGATGCGAGCTGCCTTGTCAAAGGCTTCCCCTGCCGCATCGTCGCGGGTCCTGCCCAGCATAGTATAATCCCCATGCCCTCTCATGAGCACCAGGTCGCTGTGCCCCCCGGAAACAATCAGGCACACGAGAGGAAATACCGGTTCGGTCTCTCCCAGCCAGTTGGCGTACATATGTGCCTCCAGGTGGTTGACGCCCATGAGGGGCAGCCCCCTGGCACTGGCAAGGGCTTTGGCAACGCTGGCACCGACCAGCAGTGAGCCGGCCAGCCCCGGCCCGACGGTAACGGCAATCCCGTCTATATCATCCCAGTCTGCTTTTGCATCCCCCATGGCTTTCTGGATAACCGGGATAATGGAAAGGATATGCTGCCTGGATGCCACCTCGGGGACAACTCCGCCGTAACGGGCATGAATCTCTATCTGCGATGCAATTTCATTAGAGAGTATTCTGCTTCCGTCTTCCACCACGGCGGCGGCTGTTTCGTCGCAGGAGGATTCTATTCCGAGTATTTTCACAACAGTCAATTATAGCACAATACCCGGTTATTTTAGAGCCTGAGTTTTTGACACCCATAGCCCCCGATGTTATCATTGTTGTGAAATACGTAGAAAAATCAGCATTAAAAATCGAATATGTTAAATACGTATGGATTTTAAGTGAGGTGAGGGGAATGTCCGCTGAAGCATGGTATTTAGTGCTTCTCGTGATTTGTATTGGTCTATCCGCATTTTTTTCTTGTTCGGAGACTGCATTTATATCACTGGAAAGATTTCGCCTGCAGCATATGGTAGACACCAATGTTAGCGGCGCTAAAAAAGTAGCAAAATTACTGGAGAAACCGGAAAGGTTTCTGTCCACGATACTGCTGGGAAATAATCTGGTAAATACGGCAGCAACGGCTATAGCCACCACATTTGCGATAGCGATGTGGGGGCAGGACAGTGGTGTTGCCATTGCCACAATCGGGATGACCATTATCCTGTTGATATTTGGGGAAACCACTCCTAAAACATTTGCCAAGCAGCATCCGGAGCGAATATCTACTCTTTTTGCACGCCCTATAGAGTGGCTAAGCTGGATATTCTATCCTGTGGTTTCTGTTCTCAGTTGGATAGCTTCCGGTTTATCCCACCTGCTCGGCGGCAAGGAAACTCCCAGAATGCTGGTCAGCGCGGATGAGATTAAAACCATGATATCGGTTGGGCATAAAGAGGGGACGGTCGAGGAAAACGAGGCCGACCTGCTGCATGCCATTTTCGATTTTGGCGACCGCCCGGTGAGTGAGGTGCTGGTTCCCAGGTTGGAAGTAGTCGGAATCGAGAAAGGGAAGACCATCGCCGAATTTTTAGCATTATATTCCGAAAACCCGATGTCGCGTTTCCCGGTTTATGTAGAAAACATGGATAACATCGTCGGTATTATTTCTATAAAAGATGTGCTGATGGGGCTGGCGAAGGGGACTGTTACTTCCGATAGCCTTATAGATGACCTTATTCGCCCGGCTTATTTCGTTCCGGAGTCGAAGCCGATAGACGAATTATTTGCCGAGATGCGCGACAAGAATTTTCGCATGAGTATAATAGTCGATGAATATGGCGGCACTGCGGGCATTGTCACGTTGAGCCGCCTGATGGAAGAGATAGTGGGGCCTGTGGGCGACGAACTGGCGGCAGCCGAGAAGGAATACGAATCCATTAATGAAAACACCTTTCAAATCGATGGTACTATGCGCATCGAGGAAGCTAACGAGGAATTGGGGTTGGGTTTGCCTGAGGGTGATTATGAAACGGTTGCCGGGTTTATCTTGCAGCTTCTGGGGCATATCCCCAGGCAGGGCAGGCAGATAAAATACAAAGACCTCAAAATCGTCATCACCCGCATGAAGGGGCATAAAATAGAGGAAGTAATGGTGACGAGGGAAAAGAAGAAAGAAGATGAACCGGCTTCGAATAAGGTTTAAGAAGGGGGTGGAGGTTAAATATATATCTCACCTGGATATGATCAGGGCGTGGATAAGGGCTTTTCGCCGTGCCGGTATCGAGATGGCTTACTCCGAGGGATTCAATCCACATCCGCGTATTTCGCTGGCGGTACCACTGGCAACCGGCATTACCAGCGATGCTGAATTGATGGATATTTATGTTAACGATACCATCCCTCCCTATAATTTTACTGAAGCTGTCAACCGACAGATACCTGCCGGCATTGAGATATTGAATACCTTTCAGGTGGATATCGGGCTGCCGGCGCTACCGGCGCAGGTAATTTCTGCCGAATACATGGTTGAAGCAGCGGCCGAAGAGGGCGAGGATTACCTTAGACAGGCTTTGACATCCATGCTTGCAGAACGGCAGTTCCCCTGGCAACATGAGCGCGATACGGGGGTGAAACGCTATGACCTCAGGCCTTTAATCGAAGACCTGTGGCTGGAAAGCTGCGATGAAGGTATTGCCAGAATCGGGATGCGTCTGGCCTGTGATAATCGCGGAACAGGGAGGCCTGAACAGGTCATCCGGGCGTTGGGTTTTGCTCCCCCGCTCTCGATTCATCGCACCAAATTGATTTTAAAAACGAGTTAAGATATTGAACAAATTGGACAGTTCGAATGCCCGTGAGGAAATGTCTGCATCCGCCTTTTCGGCAGACCGACAAATAAAAGCAAAGAAATATGCACGCATAAATCGCTGGCTCTCCTTCCTTGAGATGGTATTATCGGCAGCACTTATGGTCTGGCTGGTACTGAGTGGAGTTTCGGCGGAGGTTGTATCGCTTCTCGATTTGCCTGCCATCCCTGCAGCAGTTGTCTATTCACTCATCCTTAGCGTTGTCTATGGTGTATTGACAGCCCCGGTCAAATATTACAGGGGTTTTGTACTCGCCAGGCATTACGGGTTGTCCACCCAGAGCTTCGCAGGCTGGCTGGTGAATTCACTTCAATCCGGCCTCCTGATGTTAATACTTGCCATATCAATTATTGCCGCTGCTTACTGGGCTATAGAGGCGTTGCCGGATTTATGGTGGCTGGTGATTTGGGGGGTTCTGCTGATTATCAGCCTGGTACTGAGTACTTTGCTGCCGGTGGTACTTATTCCCATGTTTTATAAAACAAAACCTCTTGAAGATGAAAACCTGAAACAGAGATTCTCCGCTCTGGCTAAAAAGGCGGGGGTGTCGATAGCCGGCATTTATACGCTTGATTTCAGCAGCAAGCAGACCACTGCCAACGCCGCCCTGATGGGGATGGGGAAAACGAAGCGTGTGGCATTAAGCGATACCTTGCTTGCAGAGTATTCTCCCGAGGAGATAGAAACGGTTATCGCTCACGAGTTAGGGCATCATAAGAACCGCGATTTCATCGGGATTTTTTTCTTTCAAGCCCTGATTTTATTTACCTGCCTGTGGATGACCGATATTGCTGCGGGCGCTCTGGCAGAGTTGCTGGGATTCAGTGGTGTGGGAGATGTGGCCATGCTACCGCTGCTGGTGCTTACATTTGTGGCAATTAACCTCGTGCTGGTTCCCGTTTCTAATGCAGTTATGCGCAGTTTCGAGTTGGCAGCTGACGATTTTGCTATCAGGCTGACGGGAAATCCGCAGGCCTTTATTTCCATGCTCACCAAACTTACAGAGCAGAACCTCGGAGAGGTTAATCCTCCCCTGTGGGTGGAGTTATTGCTGGATGACCATCCCGGCTATTACAGGCGAATCACTTATGCCAGAAGGTTCATACGAAACAGTATGGAAGGTAACCAGATTGATAAGGGGTAATGTATGTTGAAAATAATACTGGTGAGGCATGGCGAAACAGATTGGAACAGGATAAAGAGGGTGCAGGGTGGCTCCAGCGATACCCCCTTAAATGATATCGGCTGGGAACAGGCGAAAGGGTTGGCGGGAATTCTGGCAAGAGAGAGGATTAAAGCGGTGTTCTCCAGCCCTCTGAAGCGTGCTGTTGTAACCGCAGAAGAGATTGCAACTTTACATAAAATACCAGTCTGCATAAGCCCTGCCCTGAGGGAGATAGAAGCCGGGGAGCTGGAAGGCATGTTAACCAGTACACTGGGGAAAAGGTTCAGTGAGTATATGTTTGAGAATGGCAAGCCGATTAAGATCCCCGGCGGCGAATCCCTGCCCGATGTGCAGGAGCGGAGCTGGGTCTTTATAAGAGGTCTTTCCGCTGAATATGATGAATGTACCCTCGTGCTTGTCAGCCATTATTTTGTGATTCTATCGATAATCTGCAAGGTTCTGGATATTCCCCTGTTTCAAATAAACCGTTTCCGAATGGATACCGGCAGCGTCAGCATCATCACCCTCGATGGTGAATTCCTCTGGCTGCAGGTGTTTAATGATACCGGTTATATGACGGAAGAATTACGCAAGGGTTGCTCTGCCTATCCCCGCTCACTATAATTAGTCTGAAATGACTGTCAAAAATTTATCATTGGAGCAAAGAGTGCTCCGTTTCATTCATGAAAATCGGATGGTATCGGAGGGGGAGCGCATACTTCTGGCAGTATCCGGCGGTGCCGATTCCACCTGCCTGCTGCATCTTATGGTTTCATTGAAAGAAAAGCTGGGCATCAGTCTGCATGTGGCTCACCTGGACCATCAACTTCGCGGCAAGGAGTCTGAAGCGGATGCGGACTATGTGATGTGTCTATCCGACAGCCTTGACGTGCCAGCCACGGTGTCAAAGGCCGATGTCAGGGGGTACCAGAAAAAGTACAGGCTGACTTTGGAAGAAGCGGCAAGGGAAGTGCGCTATAACTTCCTGGCTGAGACGGCTGCTGCTGTAGGTGCTGATGCCATAGTTACAGGGCATACTCTCGATGACCAGATAGAAACGATATTGCTTCACATAATAAGGGGCACTGGTATCAAGGGGCTTATCGGACTGAATGCCAGAAGCCGCAGATTATTGAACGGGCGGCAGATTGACATAATCAGGCCTCTTCTTGAAATAAGCCGTGAAGAAACGCAGCAATACTGCCTTGAACATAACCTCATGGCAAGAGTTGACAGCAGCAACCAGTCGCTGTCAATGCTGCGCAACCGTATCAGGCTGAAGCTGCTGCCCGAACTGAAAAACTATAATCCGGGGGTGGTGGAATCCCTGCTGCGCATTTCCGCCATTGCCGCAGATGAAATAGCATTTCTGGATTCTGAAATGGAAAAGGTCCGAGAGTCGATAGTCGAACGGCATGGGGATGTAATTGTGCTGAACAAAGAGGGATTCGATGATTTGCCAAAAGCCTTGAAGCGTCACCTTCTGAGAGCAGTTATAAAAGAAATGGTTGGAACCCTGAAAGATATCGAGGAACGCCATATCGAGGAAATAATTGGTCTTTTAGAGAAACGGGCTGGCAAGTACATAAATCTGCCTTACGGGCTTATTTTTGCGGTAGAATACGGGAGATATGTGCTTGGCAGCAGCATCCATGCCATATGTCCATTCCCCGAAATCATTAAAGAACCTGCCATAACCATCCCGGGCGTCACTGACATATCCGGCTGGTCTATCGAGACATCGATTATGGAACAGGGGCTGTCGGGCGATGGAGAGAATCCGATGGCGGCTTATCTCGATGCAGATAAGACCGGAGAAAACCTTTCTGTGCGCAGCCGAATTGAAGGAGACCGCTTTCAGCCGCTCGGTTTCGATACTCCCAAGCGGCTGAACCGCTTTATGATAGATGCGAAAATCCCGCAAAGCTGGCGTGAACGTGTGCCTCTGGTCTGCTGCCATGGACAGGGCTTGCCAGTCCATGGACAGATTATCTGGGTGGTCGGGTACCGCATCGATGACAGGTACAAGGTTGCTTCTGACACCAGGCGTGTTTTAAAGATAGAGTTCAAGCGGGTTTAATTGCGCTTATCTTAACGCTGACAACGGCGTTTTCGATATTATTAATTTCCTCAGGGGTTATCTTCCGGTCTTTAATTATCTTCTGCGCCGTCGGGTCGTTTTCCATGCAATCGATGGGGAAAAGGGTTTCGTCCACAATTCTCACCTCGCGGAATCCTCGCCCCTCTATGGTATTTATGTAATCTTTTTTGAGAATGGCACCCGATATGCAACCGACATATCCTGCGATGGATTCCTTTATGAAGTCGGGCAGCTTTTTCAATAAGACGATGTCGGATACCATCAACCTGCCGCCGGGCTTAAGGACACGGAAAGCCTCCTCGAAAACCCTCGTTTTGTCAGGCGAGAGATTGATAACACAGTTGGAGATGATAACGTCAACAGAGCTATCGGCAACCGGCAGGTTCTCGATTTCACCCAGCCGGAACTCGACGTTATCATAACCCCCCTTGCGAGCGTTGGCGCGCGCTTTTTCCAGCATATCCGGTGTCATGTCCACCCCTATGACATGTCCACCCTTGCCAACCCTGTTGGCTGCCAGGAAGCAGTCGAACCCCGCCCCCGAACCAAGGTCGAGGACCGTTTCTCCTTCTTTCAGAGATGCCATTGCCGTTGGGTTCCCGCATCCCAGTCCCAGGTTGGCTCCTTCAGGGACGGCATTCATTTCATCTTCCGTGTATCCAATTTCCCTGCTTATCTTTTCGGGGGCAGGTGAACCGCAGCAGGAGCGTGTTTGCCCACAGCAGGAGGTGTTGCCTCTGGCAACCCTGGCATATTCTTCCCTGACAGTTTTGCGAATTTCTTCTTTTTTCATGAATTTCTCCTCTAGCCGGTTATCTCTTTCAAAGCGGGCCCCAGCATTTGCTGGACCACCTTGTTCAGCTCTTCGATCTTGACCAGTGCAATAAAGCTGATATCGCTTGTGTTGTTCCATCTTACCAGCGCCAGCTTATCGCCGGCTTTAATGTTGGCTTTCTCTCTTATTTCTTTCGGCAGAACCATCTGTCCTCTTTCGTCGATGCTGACCACTGATTCTATCTGGCAGCAGGGCAGGTTATCCGGACTTTTGCAACAATCCATATCCCCCTCCATAAAAACAGAATAATAAGAATATACAGAAAAATCAGGAGGAAGTCAACGGATATTGTAAAATGCTTTAATGTTATTTCGGACTACCGGCAGGTTGGTATGAGGCTATCCCAAGCCGTTCATGGTGAGCCTGTCGAACCATAACGGTATCGGAACCATCGATATGATTTTCGCTCTTTGACCCTTCGACAAGCTCAGCGAACGGAAATTTTAATTTTCCTCAGAATTACTGTGATGAGAGGCGATGGCCAGTTTTCCCACTTTGGAAAAGGGGAGGAACAGGGGATTTGCCTCGATAATTTCTCATTATCGCTGAAAAAGAAAACCCCCTTTCGAAAATCGAAAGGGGGATTGAAAAGCCTTGACAGGGCTGGACAATAGGGGGATTAATGCAGGAAGTGCCTGACGCCGGTAAATACCATGGCTATATTGTATTTATCGGCAGCCTCTATCGATTCGTTATCTCTTATGGAACCGCCCGGCTGAATGATGGCGGTAACGCCAACGGCGGCCGCCTGCTCGACACTGTCGGGGAAGGGGAACATGGCATCGGAAGCCATGACACTGCCCTTAGCATTAGCCCCAGCTTTTTTTGCAGCGATTTCGACACTGAAAACACGGTTGGGTTGTCCCGAACCCATTCCGAGCATTGTTCTATCCTTTACAAGGACTATGGCGTTGGATTTAATATGCTTAACCGCTCTCCATGCAAATTTCAGGTCCTGCAGCTCTACCTCAGTTGGAGCCCGTTTGGTAACGGTTTTTAACTGTAAATCGTCTTCTGCCAGAGAATCGGATGTTTGAACGAGCATGCCGCCTTTTACCCTGCGGTAATCGATATAGCCTGCTGGTTTTTTCCAGTAATCGGGTGGTAATTCGGGGACCAGTATTCGCAGGTTCTTCTTCTTTTTCAGGAATTCCAGAGCGTCGTCATCATATTCAGGAGCGATAACAATTTCGTAAAATACCTCTTTCATGGCTTCTGCCATTGCCAGTGTTATCCTGCGGTTGCAGGCTACGATGCCGCCGAAAGCGGAAACTGTATCACCGCTGAAAGCCCTCCTGTAAGCTTCTACGATATCGAGATGGCTGGCCAGGCCGCAGGTGTTGGTGTGCTTGACTATGCCGACGGTCGGCTCGGAGAAATCGGTAACAGCACTCCATGCGGCATCTGCATCCAAAATATTGTTGAAGGAAAGCTCTTTTCCCCATAGCACCTTTGCCCAGGTAATTCCAGTATCCTGTTTTTTACCGACCATATTTTCGGAATAGAAAGCTGCTTTCTGATGGGGGTTCTCTCCGTATCTCAGGTCATAGCGCTTCTTTAAGGCAATGGTCATATCCTCGGGGAAACTGACATCCCCTTGTCTGAGGTACTGGGAGATGGCGGTATCATAGACGGCAACATGCTGGAAGGCTTTTTGTGCCAGTCTCTGCCTCTCTGTCATATCGACTTCACCCTTCTTCAATTTTTCAAGGATGATGGAATAGTCGGCGGGGTCCACTATGACTATAACACTGGGGAAATTCTTGGCGGCGGCACGTATCATCGTAGGCCCCCCAATATCAATGTTCTCCAGCGCCGTATCCATGGTGACGCCTTCCTTTGACACGGTCTGGACAAATGGATAGAGGTTGACCACCACCATGTCAATGGGTTGAATGTTGTTCTCTTTTAATTCTCTCATATGAGATTCGAGATTGCGTTTTGCCAGCAAGCCTCCATGCACTGCCGGGTGCAGGGTTTTAACTCTGCCATCCAGTATCTCGGGGAACCCCGTTATTTCGGAGATGCTTTTTACGGCAACCCCGGCTTCGTTCAGGGCTTTTTTGGTGCCGCCGGTGGAAAAAAGTTCAAATCCCAGTTTTGCCAGTTCAGCGGCAAACTCGGCAACGTTGCTTTTGTCGGATACACTTACTATAGCTCTCATAAATATAACCTCCTGATTATATTCTGCTTATTCGATGATAACCCGTCCGTTTCCAGTCTGTTTGATGACATCCCCTATTACTTTAGCGCCGGGGACCTGCTCTTTGATTTTTGCCACATTATCCTGCGAACAAAAAAGAACCATTCCAATGCCCATATTAAAGACGTGGTACATCTCTTTGATATCGACTTCTCCCTTTTCCTGTATCAGGCGGAAAATGTAAGGGACTTCCCATGAACTGCTGTCGAATCTGGCGGCGACGCCGTCCGGCAGTATTCGGGGCACATTGCCCGGCAACCCGCCGCCCGTAATATGTGCCATGCCTTTTATCAGCGGCAGCGAAGCCCTGAGCTGTTTTAAGTAGCAGATATGGATTTCCAGAAGTGCTTCTCCGATGGTCTTGCCCAGTTCCGGATAGTATTTCCTCACTGCTTCAGGGGTATCGCCCAGTATCTTGCGTGCCAGTGAATAGCCGTTGGTATGCAATCCGCTGGAGGCTAACCCGAGGGCAATATCCCCTTCCGAAATGGAGGTGCCATCGATGATGCTATCCTTTTCCACTACCCCGGTGATGCAGGCTGCCAGGTCATAATCCCCGGACGCATATAAGCCGGGCATCTCAGCGGTCTCTCCGCCAATAAGGGCGCAATTGTTCTCTTTGCAGGCTGTTGACAGCCCCTTGACAATGGCATCGATTTTGTCAGGGGATAGTTTACCCATGGCAATGTAATCCAGAAGGAACAGGGGTTCGGCGCCACAGGTAAGGATGTCATTGATGCAGTGATTGACAAGGTCTTGACCGACTGTGTCATACTTGTCCATGGCTTCTGCTATTTTAAGCTTGGTTCCCACCCCATCGATGCTGGAGACCAGCACCGGCTGCTGGTAGCCCTTTAATTCGAACATGCCTCCGAAAAGCCCTGGTCCCGCCAGGACTTCGGGCCTTGCAGTCGTTTTAGCACGCTGCTTTATTAATGATTTTATACTGTCAGCGGTACTGATGCTGACACCTGCCGCATCATAAGTGTGCTTTATTTGATTTTCCTCCTGAAGCTAATTTTTAAAGGTTTCTTTTACCGGTAGGCAGTGGAATTATGCCGGCATCCGATGCCAGTTCCGAACCTCCTCCCGATTGCGGAGGCGGTTAAGAAGTTTGGCTGTATGCTGCTTATTAAGACCTCCTGCCGGTTTCAATTTTCCTTCAACTTTAGCAGGCTTTTATCATATCATTAGAATTGGGTTGTTGCAATCAATCCAACGTAAAGATGAGGGGTATTTTTCTGGTGCGTATCCCGGTGTTATTTCTTCAACAGGGCATGTTTTTTGGGACAGGTCGACTCGAAAGCTAATTTATCCATCGAGAGCTGTACCGGCATGGGGTAATCCCCGGTGAAACAGGCAAGGCAGAATTCTTCCTTTGGCAAATCCACTGCCTTTATAAGACCCTCAAGACTGAGATAACCCAGCGAATCGGCGCCGATGAAGTCTCTTATCTCGGGGATGGTCTTTTGGGCTGCTATTAATTCCCATCTGTTGGCCATATCCACGCCGAGAAAACAGGGGTAGCAAATCGGCGGAGCGCAGATACGCATATGGACTTCTTTAGCACCACTCCTGCGCAGCAGCTTGATGACCTGTGGGGTTGTCGTTCCTCTGACAATGCTATCATCCACTAGTACAATACGCTTTCCTTCGAGTATCTCCTTTAAAGGGTTGAATTTAACTTTAACACCGAGCTCCCTGATTCTCTGGTCGGGAGCAATGAAAGTTCGCCCCATATAGCGGTTTTTGATGAGGCCTTCCGCTATCGGTATCCCTGATCTGACGGCATATCCAAAACCGGCTGCCGTTGCCGAATCGGGTACGCCGATAACCATATCGGCATCTACCGGGTGTTCTTCGGCAAGGCCGGCGCCCATTGCCTGTCGCGTTTTGTAGAGGAGGCGGTTTTTGATGATGCTATCGGGGCGTGAAAAATATATATATTCGAAGATACAAAGGGCCTTTTTCTCGGATTTCTCGCTATAGCTCTTTATACCCCTTTCGTTGATGGCTACTATTTCTCCAGGCTCGATTTCACGGATTACATTTGCCCCGATATGATTCAAAGCGCAGGTTTCCGAGGCGATAACATATTTATTTCCGTTGCCATTGCCGATTGTTCCGAGGCATAATGGGCGTACGCCGAGGGGGTCTCTGATACCATAAAGGGTATCTCTATCCATAACGACCATCGAATAAGCTCCTTGAAGCCGCCGCATGGCATATCTTATCTTGTCGACCATGTCTTTTTCAGGGGAAGAGAGAATCAGGTTGGCGGCTACTTCGGTATCGGTGGCGGTTTTAAAGGTGTATCCCTTATTGATTAATTCCTGGTAAATAGGTTCGGCGTTAGTGATGTTGCCGTTGTGGGCAATTGCCAGATTATTTGGGGCGGTGCCTACGATTATGGGTTGCACATTGTTGATGTTGCTGGAACCCCGCGTGGAGTAGCGATTATGCCCGATGGCGATTTTACCGCTCAGTTTGCCGAGGGCTTCTTCATCGAATACCTGAGATACCAGCCCCATTCTGGCAAAGACATCAATTCTGCTCCCATCGGTTGTGGCAATGCCTGCACTTTCCTGCCCTCTATGTTGAAGTGCGAACAGAGCGAAATATGTAAGCCTGGATATATCCTCTCCTGGGGCATAGATTCCAAAGACGCCACAAGCTTCGTGCAAAATGCAAACCTCTTCCAAAAAAATGGGTGGGATGATTAAGACACAATAGTATATTATAGCCGATGTAAAAAAGGCGGTCAATTTTATCGTATTTCGGGTTACAGTCTTAGAATAGCAGGTTTTAAGATAGAGAGACTTCATATAGCACTGGATTTCCGATGATTCTACAGGGCAAATATGATGTTCCCACCATCCGGGCTATCGGGAAAAGATAAAACAGGGGCAGCTATAATTAAGGCCGACTTATGTTAATCTGATTGATTTTGACTGTTATGGTTGTGATAGAAAATAAACATGGCGTTATGATAGGTATAGACCTGCGCTCCGGGCAGCGTTTTTGATATCAGTTTATCCAATTCGTTTTCATACATGGGATGCCCCAGTTCGAGCAGGTCTTTATGCTCCCCTCTTAGTGGCTCTCGTATGAAAATATAATCGTAGTATTTCTTAATGTTCTGCAGACAGCCTTCCATATCGTCGAGATGGTGCAGGACGCCCCACATGATTGCCATTTCCCCGCCGGGGAGGCCTTTGCCGAGGTCTTTTACCTCGGCTTCGATTCCTTTATCATTTGTGCGCTTTACAAGCTCAGGGCAGATATCATAACCTTTGAACTTTGATGGCTTGAATATATCCTTGAGTATTATGGTGATTTTCCCGTCGCCGCATCCCAAGTCGTGAGTGTCTCTGTGCTTGAAATCATCGGGAACAATTTTACGCAGGTAATCGAGTTGTTTCCGGATATGGGAGCCCACAACCACATTGTTGCCAAATAAATAATATATCAATCTTTGTAATGTCATTTATCGTCGAGATGGTATTCTATTCCGATTTTACAGGATTGGCAAGTATTGAAATAACCTGCTAAACATCTAATCCTATCATTCTCAGCACCCATCCCAGTCCATAGTATCCCATATAAGCGACAAAAAGGCTTTTTACAATATTGCCGGCACAACACATGAAGAAGAACTTCCACAGCTTATAGCGGCTGGTTCCGATAGCCATCGCCATCGGGAAAAAGACAGGATTGAATATGGCGGACATCAGAAAAACAGCCATCGAGCCGCGATTTCGTGCCCAGTGCATTATACGCCCTGTCCACCTGACGACGACCCTGTCGGAATCCAGGTAGGAAAAATTCACATTCGAGAATAGCTTGCGCCCGCCGCGTCCGAAGAGGAAGATAAGGGTTCCACCGACGCCTGAGCCTATACCTGAAAGTATCCCTACAATAAGAGGATTCAACACGGCGCCCATAGTAAACTGGACTGCTATGGAAGGCACAGGGATGATAACAGTAGCCCCGCCTATGACGCAGACGAAGAACAACCCTAAATAGCTGAGATGCGGCTGCGATTGGAACTGCTCCCAGTAAACCACAACTGAACATGCGAGAGCCAGGGTTAAGATTATAGCCAGTATCCCAACCCAGAACTCCCACCGCCTTAAAGTACGTTTAAGCCCTGTGGATTTTGGTTTACAGGGCTTTTCGCTGGTATTGCCGTTAGTATCAGGGGCAGTATCGGTAAACTTGTTATTCAATAGCTTCCTTTTTATTTCTGGTACTGCGCTTCTTTTTCCCCGCCGTGCCAGATTTATCGGTGCCGAAGGTTAACCCATCGGCACCACGATCAACAACAATAGTATCACCTGCCTTGAATTCATTGCGCAGTAGTTTACTGGCTAGCGGATTTTCCACATACTGCTCGATAGCTCTCCTTAGAGGCCTGGCCCCGTATACAGGATTATACCCTGTTTCTGCCAGCCACGTCCTGGCAGCTTCTGTAGTATTGAGCTTCAGCTCATGTTCAGCCAATCTTTCTTGCAGGTCTTTCAACATCAGTTCGACTACCTTATTCAGGTGCTCCTTCCCCAATTCGTGGAAGACGATAATCTCATCTATACGATTGAGGAATTCAGGGCGGAAGGTCTTTTTAACCTCATTCATGACCTTCTCTTTCATTATCTGATAGCTGTTATTATCGGTTTTATCCCTATTTCTTTGTACGGCAAACCCAATCGCAGATTCACGCTTGATAAGCTCGACGCCTGCATTGGAAGTCATAATAATCACCGTATTTTTAAAATCGACGGTTCGTCCATGCCCATCGGTCAGCCGGCCGTCATCCAGTACCTGTAAAAGGCTATTGAAAACCTCTGGATGCGCTTTTTCTATCTCATCCAACAATATTACACGATAGGGACGTCTTCTTACAAGTTCGGTAAGCTGACCACCCTCATCGTAGCCTATATATCCGGGCGGTGCTCCTATAAGACGGGACACCGTATGCTTTTCCTGGTATTCGGACATATCCAGGCGCACCATGGCGTTTTCATCGCCAAACAGAAACCACGCCAGCGTCTTTGCCAGTTCGGTCTTGCCTACGCCTGTCGGACCCAGGAACATAAAGCTACCTATAGGGCGGCGCGGGTCTTTCAATCCGGCGCGGCTGCGGCGTACTGCCTCGGAGATAGCTTTAACCGCTTCTTCCTGGTCTACCAGCCTTTCATGGATGCGCTCCTCCATGTGTATCAACTTTTCGGCCTCGCCCTCGAGCATATGGTCTACGGGAATGCCCGTCCAGCTGGCAACCAGATTGGCTATATCCTCTTCCTGAACCACCTCGCCTATATTCTCTTTTTTCAGCCATTCCGCCTTGGCGGTATTATATTCATCCTGCAATCTCAATCTTTCCGCCTTAAGCTGCGTAGTACGCTCGTAATCCTGTATTTGCAATGCAGCCTCTTCTTCGATTGTTAGTTGATTCAGTTTAGTTTCCAGCGCTTTGACCTCAGGGGGCGCGCTCTCGGTTTCCAGCTTCAATTTGGCAGCGGCTTCGTCAATCAGGTCTATAGCCTTATCCGGCAAATACCGGTCGGAGATATAACGCTGGCTTAATCGCACCGCAGCTTCCAGAGCTTCATCGCTGATTTTTATCTTGTGATGCGCTTCATATCTCGGACGCAGTCCGCGCAATATTGCCAGCGCTGCCTCCGCATCGGGTTCTTCTACGAAGACAGGCTGCAACCGCCTCTCCAGTGCTTTATCCTTTTCGATGAATTTACGATACTCATCCATTGTAGTTGCCCCGATGCATTGCAGTTCGCCGTGGGCCAGCGCTGGCTTCAGCATGTTGCTGGCATCCAGTGAACCCTCGGTAGCTCCTGCCCCGACGACCGTGTGTATTTCATCGATAAAAAGGATAATCTCGCCCTGTGCTTCCCGCACTTCATCCATAACTGCTTTGAGCCTTTCTTCGAACTCACCGCGAAATTTACTCCCGGCAACCAGCGAGCCCATATCAAGCGAAATAACCTTGTGCCCTCTGAGGGATGTCGGAACATCGTCTGCCGCAATTTTTAAGGCTACGCCCTCGGCGATAGCGGTCTTTCCTACGCCGGCTTCTCCAACAATTACAGGGTTGTTCTTGGTGCGGCGTGTTAATATCTGCATGACGCGCTTTATCTCGGCATCCCTGCCGATAACAGGGTCGAGCTTCCCTTTCCTGGCCATCTCGGTCAGGTCGCGTCCGTATTTCGCCAGCGAGCGGTATTTGCTCTCTGCCCTGGCATCGGTAACACGATGCCCGCCCCTGATTTTCTGCAGCGCTCCATATATTTTCTCCTGGTCCAATCCTGCGCTTTCGAATATTTTGGCACTCGGTCCCCTCTGTTCTCGGCTGATAGCTATCAGCAGGTGTTCAGTCCCGATAAATTCATCTTTCAGCCGGTTTGCCTCTGCCTCCGCAGTGTCGAGCAGTTTAGCCACACGCGGGGTAGCAAATATCTGTGGCGCTTCATAAGTTATCTGAGGGGTATTCTTCAAAGCCTCCACCACCTTTTCTCTCAGAATTTCGGTGTTTATTTTAAGCTCGTTGAGAATATCGCCCACCAGCCCCTTCTCCTGCTGGAGAAGGGCAAGCAGTATGTGCTCTACATCCCACTGGCTGTGTTTAAGTTGTCGAACAAGCTGCTGCGAAGCACTAAGAGCTTCCTGTGCCTGTTCGGTAAATTTATCCTGTCTCATTTTTCTTCCTTCCTTAGTCTATCGATCTCCTGTTCGAGTTCTTCAGTCATTTTCTGCAATTGCGTAATCTGTTGCGACATCCTGAGTATAACCTCCACCCCGGCCAGGTTGACGCCGAGCTCGTCCATCAGGGTCATCACCCGTCTTATAATCTCCAGGTCCATATCCGAATACAGGCGAATATTCCCCTTGGAACGTGCAGGGTTGATTATGCCCACCTTTTCGTAGTACCGCAGGGTATATGTCTGGACGCCGAGCATTTCGGCGGCAACACTGATTACATAGCGTGGCTGCGTATCTCTTTCCATCATAATAGTCTCCTTACTGAGTCTTCTACATGCCCCTCAGCTTCTTCAGCTTGCGGAACAGCTCCCTTTCTTCCTCGGTCAGATTGGTGGGGAGTACCACATTTACCCGTGCCTTGAGGTCGCCGCGGGTATTTTTGCCGAGTATTGGCATTCCCTGTCCTGCAAGGCGGAAAATCTGACCATTCTGGGTTTCGGGTGGGATTTTAAGCGCCAGGTTGCCTTTGGGCGTAGGGACTTTTACCTCCCCACCCAGCACTGCTGTGGTCAGCGGAACATCTATGTTTACATACAGGTCGTCATCCTGCCGTTCGAATACAGGGTGCGGTTTTACGGTTACCACCAGATATAAATCGCCGCTGGCGCCCCCGCTGCCCTCGCCTCCCTTGCCGGCAATCCTTATCCTCGAGCCGGTTTTAACTCCGGCGGGTATTTTGACTTCTATACGCTTTGTCTGAGGAATTGTTCCCTTCCCCTGACAGACAGAGCACACGGCATTCTGGATAAACCCCGCCCCGTGGCAGGTAGGGCAGGCTACATCGCTCTGTATGCTGATAAGTCGGGTGCTGCCGCTGTAAGCCTCTTCAAGCGATACTTCGATGGGCGATTCTATATCCTGTCCGCGTCTCGGACGTGCCTGTCGTTTCGAGTGCATCCCTCCGAACAGGTCTCCGAAGATGCTGCCCAGGTCCTCGCCGAAGCTGAAGCCCTGTGACTGGTCTGCGCCTTTGAATATGTCGCTGAAGTCATAACTCTGGTATCTGGTTCCCGGCCCCCCGGCGCCGGCGAACTGGTCGGCATACTGCCACTGGTCGCCGAACTGGTCGTATTTCTTGCGCTTTTCAGGGTCGGAGAGGACTTCGTAAGCCTCGCTTATCCGCTTGAACTTTTCTTCGGCAGTCTTATCCCCGGGGTTGACGTCCGGATGATACTTGCGCGCCAGCTTGCGGAAAGCCTGCTTTATGTCCTTATCGCTGGCGTTCCTTGATACTCCCAGTATATTGTAGTAGTCTTTATTATCAGCCATATTGCAGTCCTGAAGTAGTTAATTCAAGTGTTGATATTATAATGCAGATTGATATAAATTGTCAATATAATGGTAGAAAAGTTAGTAAAATAATATTAACTCATGTGTACAATTCAATCGGTTTGCATAATAAGTACAGAGAAAACGGCGGGTTAATGACAGGTAAAAATAAAATCCGTTAAATATTGACAATCTGCCGTGAAGACCCATATAATACATATATAAAAAGATGCCATTCTTTAAAAACCCCCTGATGTAGATATTTTTATCCGAGATTTCTCAGTATTCTGAAATGATTTTATTCCGATATTCAGTACAGAAAGATAGAATGCAAAACCTTATAAAAACCGGGGAACAGTTCTTTTTATTATGTCGAAGTATGTCTTTGTAACCGGCGGCGTCGTCAGTTCGGTTGGGAAGGGTATAACGGTTGCTTCTCTGGGCAACATCCTCAAAAGCCGTGGGATAAGCGTCTCGGTTCTGAAAATGGACCCCTATTTGAATGTCGACCCCGGGACCATGTCTCCCTATCAGCATGGTGAGGTTTTCGTTACCAGAGACGGTGCCGAAACCGACCTCGACCTGGGGAATTACGAGCGGTTTATAGATGTTGAGCTTACTTCCGATTCGAACATCACTTCGGGGCAAATCTATAGCTCTGTTATATCCAGGGAGCGCCGCGGCGACTTCCTCGGTGGCACCATCCAGGTGGTTCCCCACCTTACGGGTGAAATAAAGCAGAGGTTCAAACGGCTTTCGGAGCAATCCGGTGCCGATGTCATAATCGTGGAGGTTGGCGGTACGGTGGGCGATATCGAAGGTCAGCCGTTTCTGGAAGCTATCAGGCAGATGCGCAAGGATGTGGGGCGCGACAATGTCCTGTACATCCATGTTACGCTCCTGCCGCATATCAATTCCACGAAGGAGTTGAAAACCAAGCCCACTCAGCATAGCGTCAACGAGCTGCGGCGCATCGGTATTCAGCCGGATGTTATTATCTGCCGCAGTGATTATCCCATCTCCGATAGCATTCGTGATAAAATATCGCTCTTCTGCGATGTGGAGCTGGATGCCGTTATTCCGTTGCCTACGGTACCCACCATCTACGAAGTCCCGCTGATGCTGGAAGATTTCGGGCTGGGGGAGCTGGTGGTGAAGCGGCTGGGGCTCAAGGGGGGCAGCCCTGACCTTACATTATGGAAGAATATGGTTGCCGAAATCAAAGAGCCTGCCGAGGAGGTCAACATCGCCCTGGTCGGCAAGTATGTGGAGCTGGAGGATGCCTATTATTCTGTTCGGGAATCTTTATGCCATGCCGGATTGTATCATAAGAGGAAAATCAATCTGAACTGGGTTCATGCGGAGGAGCTGGCAAAGCCGGGAGGCGAAGCCATGCTGCGCCATGCCCAGGGAATAGTCGTTCCCGGCGGTTTTGGTACGCGCGGCATCGATGGAATGGTAAAGGCGGCAAGGTATGCTCGCCAGAACAATATCCCCTATTTCGGGATATGCCTGGGGATGCAGGTCATGGTTATTGAGTTTGCCCGCTTTGTATTGAATTCCGATGCCCCCAATTCGAGCGAGTTTAATGAAAATACGCCGCACCCGGTCATAGCCTACCTGCCGGAGCAGAGGGCGGTTAAAGATAAGGGCGGCACCATGCGGCTGGGAGAGTATCCCTGCCGGCTGGTTCCTGGGACCATCGCCGCCGGGTTGTACAGCGAAGAAGAAATAGCCGAGCGACACCGCCATCGCTATGAATTTAATAACGCTTATCGTGAGCGGTTAGCCAGAGCGGGTATGGTTTACAGCGGACTATCTCCGAATGGGGAGCTGGTAGAGATATGTGAATTGAAGGGACATAAATGGATGCTGGGGTGCCAGTTCCACCCTGAATTTTTATCCCGTCCCGGTCGCCCGCATCCACTTTTCCGTGGCTTTGTCGGAGCTGCAAAAGATGTTCTGCGCGAAGGAGCTCAGCCTTCTTTGCCCCTGAATCCCTGATGTGGAGTCTGAAATGCGAATATTTCTGGATACAGCCAATATAGAGCAAATAGAGTGGGGGGTGAAGCTGGGAGTCGTTTCCGGTGTTACCACCAATCCCACCCTGGTGGCTAAAGAAGGGCAGCAGGATTATAAAATGGTGGTCAAGCGCATCTGTGCCATCGTACCGGGTCCGGTTTCGGCGGAGGTGGTGGTGGAGGGGGTGCGCGCCATGCTGGAGCAGGCGAAGGAAATCGCATCCTGGGCGGAGAACGTGGTCGTCAAGATTCCGGCGACGGCGGAGGGGCTGGAAGTAACGTCGGCCCTGGCTAAAGAGCAAATAAAGGTGAATATGACGCTGGTCTTCTCGGTAAACCAGGCTCTGTTGGCTTCGCTTGCCGGTGCGACTTACGTCAGCCCATTCGTGGGCAGGCTGGACGATGTCGGCAGCGAGGGCATGCTGGTGGTAAAGGATATCGTGGATATATTCAGAGCCTATAACTTGACAACGAAGGTAATAGCTGCTAGTATTCGTCATCCACAGCATTGTTTGTCGGCGGCGAAAGCTGGTGCTCATATCGCCACCGTGCCTTATAATGTTTTAACCCAGATGATAAAGCATCCACTTACCGATATCGGCATCGAGCGTTTCTTTGCCGACTGGCGCAGGGTATCGGGCGATAAATAGAAATATGCTCCGTATAAATCCGAACTAATTGGTGAGTGGTGATATAACAAAGCCGTTCGCTTGACCCTTTCCCGATACATCGGGACTCGGCGAACGGAAGAAAGAAATCCTGATAAATCGGGTTAATAAATAGAGAAATTCAAGATTCAAAATTATTGAATAAAATAAATATTTTAAACTTGTACTCAGAAGCTAACTATCTTCTTATTTTAAAGTATCCATTGCATATTTAAGGATAAATGTCTTAAAAAAGAGGATAAGGGCGTATTTTGAGGAGGTAGGAAGGAAAAAGAAAGAGGTAGCCTATGGAAATCAGTCAGTTGGAAAATAAAACCAGGGAAGAATTACTGGAGATTGCAAAAGAAAGCGGCCTCACCAGCTGCTCCGGTTTGCGCAAGCAGGAGCTGGTAATGCGGCTTCTACAGGCAAGCGCCGAGCAGCAGGGGAACCTCTTCTGCAGCGGTATTCTGGATATTATGGCTGACGGATACGGCTTCCTGAGGCAAAGCACCCTTTTGCCCAGTTCGTCCGATATATATGTCTCCCAATCGCAGATTCGCCGCTTCGGGCTGCGTACCGGCGATTTTGTGGTGGGTCAGGGCAGGCCGGCAAAAGCAGGCGAGAAATACTACAGCCTGCTACGCGTGGAAGCCATCAACGACCTCAATCCGGAAGTATCCAAGAACCGCCCTTATTTCAATTCGCTAACCCCGATTTATCCCGATAAACTTATCGACCTGGAAACCACCCCCGACAACCTCTCCACCCGTCTTTTGAATCTCATCGCCCCGGTAGGCCGTGGACAGCGCGGTTTAATCGTGGCTCCCCCCAAGGCTGGCAAGACCATGCTGCTCAAGAAAATCGCCAATGCGGCTACCACCAACTATAACGATATCCATCTTATCGTCTGCCTTATCGGCGAACGCCCCGAAGAAGTTACCGATATGAAGCGCTCGGTTAAAGGGCAGGTCATCGCTGCCACCTTCGATGAGCCGGTGGAGAATCACACCCGTGTTGCCGAGCTGACGCTGGAAATCGCCAAGAGAATGGTGGAAGCCGGTAAGGATGTGCTTTTGGTACTCGATGGCATCACCCGCCTCACCAGGGCTTACAACCTGGCGATGCCTTCCAGCGGGCGCACCCTCTCCGGCGGCATCGACCCGGCTGCTCTGCATCCCGCCAAGAAGTTCTTCGGTGCGGCGCGCAATGTCGAGGGCGGTGGCAGCCTGACCATACTGGCGACCTGCCTGGTGGATACCGGCAGCCGTATGGACGACCTGATTTATGAAGAGTTCAAGGGCACCGGCAATATGGAGCTGCATCTCGACCGCCGTCTGGCCGAGCGAGGCATATACCCGGCTATCGATATCAACCGCAGCGGCACTCGCCGCGACGACCTCCTCCTGAGCCCGGAAACCATAAAGCAGGTACAGCTTTTGAAGCGAATGATGTCGCTTATCACCGCCGATTCCGCCAATTCGGTGGAAACCACGGAGCGTATACTGGACCGCATGCGTAAGACCCGTACCAATGCCGAGTTTCTCGCCAGCCTGAGCAGAGAAAAATAAGGTTCGAGTGATATCAGGTGATATATTATATATAATGTACATTATATGATAATCCCTCATCCGTTAATCCCTCATCCGTCCCGCCGTTAAATCGGCGGGACACCTTCCCCCAGGGGAAGGCGTATTCCCTCCCCGCCCGTTGCATGCGGACTGCCGTCCTTCCCCTCTCTGTGTACGGAGAGGGGAATCGAAGGGGTGAGGTCTGTTAACGTCATTGCGAGGACGACGCAGGAGGACGAAGCAATCCCTGCCGCTGAATTTAGTCACGG
>CAZJVO010000006.1:0-30774 GCA_964549815.1 uncultured Dehalococcoidales bacterium
TTGAATAATTTTATCTCTTCCCCTAAAAAGTCCAATATGTTATGGACCCTTACATGACTTCGATTTTTTTGAGTATATACTCTATATTAGAGCGATTGTTATGTATATCCCTTAACTAAATGTAAAGAGCTATGAATAAATCTAATAACACTATAAGTTCAAAAAACTTGGTTTTGTTTACTCCTTTATTTAGCTTTAATTCTGATTTTCAGGAGATTAAATTAAATGATAATTTACTCATATGCCATCCGAGTTTTGATGAACTTAATGTATACGAACAAGACGCTCTTTTAGACATATTCCAATATTCTTCTATCTCTTTACCTACATTTGTTATTCGTTCTAATATTTTAACGCCAATAAGTAGTAATTCGTTATATGAGTCACAAACTGCGCAATGGAACTGTTTAAAAGCATTAAGACTTCTTAAATCAGAAAATATTGTAATTGGTACTCAATATCTTTGTAGTTTGTCTCCATTCGGTTTAGTAACTGTATTAACTCGATACCGTAATACAATATATGGTGATGAATCCAATATATATGTTTTAAGATATAATGAAATTGATAGATTTAATGAAATCTATAATGCAATCAATAATATTAACTCAAAAAATCTTTTATGGCTTAATTCAGCCATTAATCGTTTTTACTTTTCTTTTCAGCAAGGGCTATTAAATTCTCCCATAGACATAACAATAGGACTCGAAGCATTATATCTTGCCAACGATACTGAACTCAGCTATAAGCTAGCTATGCGAGCTGCCTATCTTCTTGGAAATACATCAGAAGAAATTAATGATATTTATTCTTTAATTACATCAGCCTATAAAGTACGTAGTAAACTAGTACATGGAATGAATATAAAAGATGAGATAAAACTTAAGTCTGGAGATAGTATTTCAATTACTGATTTAATGCAAAATACCCGTAATATTTTAAGAGAATCTATACTTAAATTTTTAGACTTGTCTAAAAGATTTACTCATGAGCAATTAACAAGTTCTCTTTTAGACGATAATATCCTGTCACAAGGACAAATATTAAATCACCATTAAATTATATTAAAACTATTATTAACTTAATAATAGTTAAATATTAATGTATGCATGGAAAGGCAAACATGCTGAGCGTAGCGAAGTATCTGAATGCAATTCGATATTCACCGCCATTATGGTTTGATCCCGACGTGTCTAGGAGCTTGTCTGAGTAATCTCTGAGCCAAAGCTAAAACAACCAAAAAATCCGAGGTGATTAGCTTCAGGAGAAGCATTACTCGGACACCCTCCTAGACTCACCCCGAACGGCTTTGTCATACCACCACGAACGGCTCTGAATATCCACGCATCCTGAGCATGTCGAAGGGCGGCTTTATTTGAATACCACGAACTTAGAATTATAGCAATGTCTGCTGTGCCTTCCCTCTTTGGGAAAGAGGGAGTGAGGGAGATTTGCTGCATATTACATCATTGTTTCAAATAATTTGTTAAAATCCCTCTTAACTGCATTGTGGTAATTCAGTATTAATTCTATCCAGACTCCAATGCTTCGTCCGTTCATCACGAACTCCAGCATGACAAATATAAATCCATTCGCTATTTTCTATAATGGATGGATTACCACCCTCATCAGTCTCGCTACGCTCGACAGCTTCCCCGAGGGGAAGCCTTTATTGAGCCTTCCTTTGGGGGAAGGTGGTATCCTGATTCATCAGGATACCGGATGAGGGATAATCGATGCAGTTGCATTGAGTATTGAAGATATTTCTGCGGTGGTTAAGTTGTTTAGCCAACTAAGATTGATTAGCGGATTCTTACTCCCACTTTCTCAGGTCGATAATCGTCTTGCTATCCTGAGGCAGAGTCCCTTTAGTAACAAATTCTATTTTATCGGGATTGACGAGGCATACGCTCTTGAATTTATTGCCGATTTCTTCTGAAAGTGTTCCCTTGTCGCCAGCGTCATCATATAACTCTGCGGTTATCGTCATTTCATCGCGCTGGCCGATACGGTTTACCGAAATCTGATACCTTGCAATCTGTTTAAACTGCGATAAAACGCCTTCGACCTGTTTGGCTACCACGAACATGCCCCTTACCTTGATGGCTTCGCCAATTCTTCCCTGAATGCCGGTCAACCTTCTGGAGGTTCTGCCACAGGGGCATTTATCGTCAATAAATGACGAGAGGTCTCCGGTGCCGAAGCGGATAAGCCCCCAGGTCTTGTTGTGAACAGGAGTGACCACAATCTCACCGACCTCTCCTGTCTCCAGTTGTTTGCCGTTGGCAGGGTTGACGATTTCTACGATATATTCGTCCATCAAATGCAGCCCGTTTTTGTAGCTGCATTCGTAGGCGATGGCGCCGCCGGGTTCGGTTACAGCATAAGCCTGGTAGGTGTCGATATTATAATCCTCCTCGAGGGTCTTTCTTATAGACGGGGACAGCATTTCGCCGGTGAACCAGGCACGCTTGACATAAAAATTCTTTTTGAAATCGTATCCCATCTCTTCTGCCTGTTTGATTACCATCATCAAAAAGCTCGGTGTGCCGACGTAAGCAGTGGCTTTCAAATCCAGCATGGTCCTGACTGTTACTTCCGTGTGCCCTGTCCCTATTGGAACGGCAGTCGCCTCGCAATCCCTTATAGCTTCATGGCACAGGATACCGGCAGGGGACATGTGATAGGTAAATGTGTTGACGGCGACATCGCCCTTCCTGAATCCGGCAGCCCAGAAAGACCTGGCAAACCATTTTATGCCTGCGTGCTGCATCGGTTCGTAGATGGGACCGGGTGATACAAACACACGCTGCACTTGCTCTTCTGGAATGCACAGAAACCCACCGTAGGGAGGATTATTTTTCTGCATATCGATAAGGTCTGCTTTGCGAATTATGGGAAGCAATTCCAGGTCTTTTATAGTTTTTATTTGTGAAGGGTTTAACGCTGCCTCATCCAGTATTTTTTTAGTGGCAGGGGCGTTCTTATAAGCGTTGTCGATAGTCTCCGCCAGTTTTTTCTTAAAGTGTTTTTCTCGTGATACCAGAGACATAACTTCCAGCTCATCGAAGTATTCATCTTTTCTGACCTGTGGTTTTACAGCCATCGCTTGCGCCTCTTATAGTGTTTTATTTCACGGTAGTTCTTCCTCGTTCCCATTGCCGAAAGCCCGATATAGAACTCCTTGATATCCTCATTATTTTTCAGGAAATCGGCATCGCCGTCAAGTACTATGCGTCCGTTTTCCAGAACATAACCATAATGAGCAATGCTCAATGCCACACGGACATTCTGTTCAACAATCAGTACCGAGGTCTTTTGTTCTTCGTTAAACCGCTTGATGATTTCATAGATTTCTTCGACAAGCAGAGGGGCCAAACCCAGCGAGGGTTCATCCAGCATCATCAGTTTGGGAGTTGCCATCATGGCTCTGCCGATGACCAGCATCTGTTGCTCCCCGCCGGAAAGATATCCGGCGGTGTTTTTTCTGAGGTCTTTAAGTCGTGGAAAATAATTGTAAACCATTTCGATATCCCGGTTGATTTCAGCACGATTGCGGCGGTTAAAAGCGCCGACCAGCAGATTTTCTTCGACTGTAAGATGCCCGAATACGCGGCGCCCTTCGAGCGCCTGAACAATACCCAGTTTTCCGATATCTTCAGGGCTTTTCTTATCTATTCTGATATCGTTCCATTCGATACTGCCATCGGTCACTTCCCCTTCCTCCACGCGTAAAAGCCCCGATATGGCTTTCAGAGTTGTGCTCTTCCCGGCGCCGTTTGCTCCCAGCAGGGTGATAATGGCTCCGTCTGGCACTGTTAGCGAGACGCCGTGAAGCACGCGTATAACATTAAGATAAGTAACCTCGATATTGTTCAGTTTAAGCATTGCTTATTTTTACACCGTATATTTTTAATTATATCTTATTTGACGCCGCTATGGTTCGGTCACGACGTGTCGGGACTTTTTTATTACCCTCATCCGTCATCCCGACGTATCGGGACTTTATTTGGCTTCCCTCGGGGGAAGCTGTCGAGCGTTAGCGGGACTGATGAGGGATGCTAAAAGAGAGGGTGCTTCATCGTCCCGATAAATCAGGGCTCCTCGCAAAGACATTTTCTTATTTTTTCCGTTCAATGCAAATGGTTTAGTTAATTCCGCTCAGCCTGAGCCTGGGGTAGGGTAAGAGCGAAAATTATACCCATATTTTCTTAACTCCCGAACCAGTTAAATTTCTCATACTCGATAACCGGCGATTCAATCCAATCGGTAATCGCTTTGATTTCACCATTCTGTACCTGGAATACCCGCAGGGATTTCGATAGCCTGTTATCCCCTTCGGTATAGCTCACAGGCCCCTGCAGTCCTTCGACATCGTAGTTGTCCAGCGCCTTAATGCCATATTCTTCAACGGCCTGCCATGCTTCGGAGCCACCTTTTGCAAGTACGTCGAAGCCCACTGCTTCAACCGCCAGCGATACTATTTTCGCCATGGTTAGGCTCTGGCACCAGGATGCTATATATTCCATGTTCAGATAATCATTCGGGTGATTCGCCTGGCAGTATTCGGTCATTTTTGCCATTCCGGGGACATCATCTCCCCAGCTTACCGTGGGGAATAAACCATAAACACCTTCACACTTATCGGCACCTGCCAGGTCTACCAGTGCCTTGGTCATGCCGGCGTGCCCACAGACTACGGTCGTATTACCGGACATCATTCCCAGTTCATAGGCGTTCTTGATTATGATAGAACTGGGTTGCGGAGTGCTGGCAATATATAGAATATCCGGATTCGATGCCTTAATCTCCGTCAGACTGGGTATTTCCGATGTCGTGCTGGCCGAATGCTCCCTTTTAATGATAACATCTATTCCCAGCTCTTCTGCCATAGCATGGGCTGCATCGTAGGCTCCGTAGCCAGTAGAATTATTAAGTATATGCATGGCCATTCTGGGTTTTCCTTCGCCGTGCCACAGGTTTTCGAGGTAATATTGAGCAAAAACCACCCAGTCGTCTCCGTAATCAGGCATCTGCCCATATATATGCTGGGGGGGTCTGTATATTATGGGCGCACCATATGCTGCCAAGCCGGGGAAACCATTCTGATTGGCTAAGGTCATAACTGCAGTCATCTCGGCGGAGGCCGAGCATCCGAACATCACACAGCCTTCATCTATGAATTTATTGACATTGTTAACCATCATTGCCGCATTATAATTGCTGTCCATCCAGACAAGTCCAAGCTCATAGCCTCCCACGCCCCCCAGCACTTCATTAATATATTTGATGGCGTCTTTATTGCCATCCTCCAATACCTTACCTTTTTCAGCCGCAATGCCAGTGCTGGGAGTAGTTATTCCTATTTTTATCGTGTCTTCCTTTGAATTACAGGCAGTGGTCAGCAGAGGGAGTCCGCCCATAAACAAGAAGAGAGATGCCGCACCCGTTCCGACAATAAAGTTTCTTCTGGAAATCCCCTGTGAATTTTTGTTTACCATTGAACCATCCCTCCTTTTATTCAATTTATATTTAACTTTCAGTATGAAAACGGCCAGATTCGATATGATGTTTTAAACAATTGCCATCTGTGTGCCATTCCTCTGGGCTCTAGTACGAGGAATAAGATTATAACCAACCCGAATAGCATCGGTGTTAATCCCGATGCCCACCCCGAGGGTAGTACTGTGATACTGGCCTCGAGCAATGGAACCAGCTCAAGTGATAGTATTTTTTCGAGCAGCCGGATGAATACCACGCCGAAAATCGGGCCTACAGTTGCACCCAACCCCCCTATAATTATCATCCCGACGTATAGAATCGATTCCTTAAAATTGAAGAATTCGGGATTCAGGAATCCATAATAGCAGTGCGCTAGCAGCGAGCCTGCAATACCGGCAAAGAAACAGCCGATAAAGAAAGCCAGGAGCTTATAACGGAAGAGGTTTATGCCCATCACCTGCGCTGCCAGGTCGTTGTCCCTTATAGCTACAAAAGCTCTGCCTGGTTTAGTTCTTGCCAGATTCTTGGCAAAGAATATTACCAGTACGGTGATTGCCAGTATCAGATAATACTTGCTGGACTGGCTGATGAATGAAAAACCGAATATTTCGGCTGTCGGAACGTTTAATCCGATATTGCCGCCGGTTACATTCGTCCAATTTTTTATAACCCACATAATAATGAACTGCGCTGCAATGGTGCTTATGGCAAGGTAGAAGCCTTTTACACGCAATGAAGGTAATCCGAACAGCATGCCGATTAAACCTGCCATCAATCCACCGCAGAGCATTCCGACTAAAAACGGGACATCGAATTGTCCTGTAAGCACTGCTGAGGTATAAGCCCCGACAGCGATAAATCCGGCATGTCCGATCGATAACTGCCCGCAATAACCGGTAAGGATGTTTAAACCGGTGGCGGCTATAATCGTAATAGTGATGATGTTAAGGATGCTCAACCAGTAGTTGTTCATATATAATGGGGCTGTCAGCAACAGAATGAACAGTAGCCCCAGCAGCACCCAGTGTGTTTTGGTGCGGAATATCGCCATATCCTGAGCATAAGTATAGTTTCTGACTCCAGCCGGTAAATACACTTTTATATCCTCTCTATACGAACTTCACCGAATAATCCATACGGTTTAATGAACATCACGATAATAATTATAATAAATGGAATTATGTCTCTTATTCCCGGCCAGGTCAGTGCCGATAAATACCCGTCACCCAGGCTTTCTGCCAGTCCGATTACCGGCCCGGCAATGATAGCTCCGAGGAATGAGTCCAGCCCTCCCAGTATTACGACCGAGAAGGATTTCATGCCTGTTTCAACCAGCCCGTAGCTGATGCCGCCGATACTGGACATCAGTATGCCGCCGATGGCTGCCATAATGCAGGCCAGCATCCATGAGCGTGAAAATATTTTCGTAACAGGAATGCCGCAGGCTTGCACTGCCATCTGGTCATCTGCGGTTGCTCTCATGGCAATGCCCATCCTGCTGTATTTAAAGAAAAGTGATAAGGCTGCAAACAAAACAAGCGATATTATTGCTGCCCATAGATACTCCTGCGAAACTACGGCAGTGCCGATATGAATGGTTTCATCCGGGAACAGACGCGGCAATACATCGATGCTCCACGGCCATATAAAAGTTACCAGACCTTCTATGAAGTATGCCAGCCCCAGTGTTACCGCAATCAAAGAAAGTATGGGTTGAGCAATTAACGGCCGTAACAGGAATCTTTCGATCATCCACCCCAGAGCAATGGCTATTAATATAACCAGTATCATGCCTATCCATATCGGAAGCCCGGCCTGAACCAGCATGCTGTAGGTTATCCAGGACGATAGCAATACGAGTTGTCCCAAAGCCAGATTGGCAACGCCGCTGGATTTCCATATCAATACGAAACCCATAGCGATAAGGGAGTACACCATACCTACGGTGATGCCGGTGATAACATATTGAAGCAGATCAGCCATGAACTTCAGCTCCTTCGGTTACGGTTCTTACTTTGATGCTGGTGGTGACTACTCCTCTTCTGCCATCCCGGTATGTAACCGGCGCCTCCACCTTTACTTCCTTGCCGTCTTCATACATAGCTTCTATAAGCTGTTTGTAGCGTTCTTCCATGAATTCTCTTCGCAGTTTACGGGTGCGGGTAAGCTCTGCTTCATCGGCATCGAACTCCTTGTGCAGTAAAACGAACTTTTTTACTCTTGATGCCTCAGGCAAGTAGCTGTTTACTCTCATCAGGTCCTTCCTGATGAGGTCGGAGACCTCTTTTTTCTGCGAAAGGTCGACAAACGTAGTGTAGGGGATGTGATTGCGTTCTGCCCATTTGCCTACCATAGCGAAATCCATGTTGATGATAGCAGAAACATAATCCCTTGTCTTACCGCCGATAACCATAGCATCTTTTATATAAGGACTGAATCTGAGGCGTCCCTCGATATACTGTGGGGCGTATTTAGCACCGGAGCTCAACTCTCCCATGTGTTCTAATCTATCCATAAAAATCAGGTGTCCGTTGTCATCTATGTTTACGGCATCTCCAGTATGGCACCAGCCATCTTTCATTACCTCTCTGGTTTTTTCTGGATTCTTATAGTAGCCGCTGAACATGCAGCTGCTGCGAACCAGGAGCTCTCCTTCTTCGGTTATGCGCACCTCCGTACCGCGGGCAGGCCTGCCAACACTTTCGAATCTTATTTCCTTGCTGCTATGCGAAGAAATGTATCCAGCTTCGGTGCTGGCGTAGTTCTGCCTTAGTTCGATGCCGATGGCGTGAATCAGCCGAAAGGTGTCCAGACTTAATACGGAGCTCCCTGTAACCGCAAATCTGACGTGGCTGAGTCCCAGCCTGTCCTTGAGCGGTCTGAAGAGCGCATAATAGCCTAATGGATAAAGTGCTCTCCAGAATATGCTTGGCGTTTTCCCCTCCAGTTTCATGTCTGCCATTTTGTACCCCAGCGGCATAAAAAGGTTATAGACAAAGCGCTTTAGCCAGTGTGCGTCAATCATCTTAATCTGGATTTCACTTACCAGGCTCTCCCATTGTCTGGGACCATAAATTACAAAGTTTGGACCTACCTCGCGAGTATCCTCGGCGATTGTTTCCGGCTCCTCAGGGAAGTTCAGCTTTGCTCTGGTGATAATGTGAGGCAGGGTGGCAAAATAGCTGTCTCCCACCCAGGCTGCAGGGAAGTTGGAAATCAAATTGTCCTTCTCGGTCAAAGGATAGCGTTCGATGAACGATTTTGCAGTGGTTATCAGTGCTCGATGGCTCAGGCAAGCCCCCTTGGGAAGGCCGGTGGTGCCGGATGTATAATAAATGAAAGCTATGTCATCGGCTTTACCTTCCGATAGAGTCTTTTCGAAATCACCAGGGTTCTCTTTATCATGCGCCTTACCCAGCTTGATGACATCGCTGAAGGATATAAGCATTGGGTCGTTATAGTTCTTCAACCCTTTCGGGTCCCAGTAAATTATTTTTTGCAGGAGTGGAAGATTCAGACGTATTTCCAGGAACTTGTCGGTTTGCTCCTGGTCGTTGACGATAGCGAATTTGGCATCAGAATGCCTGGCTATATACTCGACTTCAGAAGGAACGGAGTCTACAAATATACCGGTGGCGATACCCTCTGCAGCCTGCACGGCAAATTCTCCCCAAAACCATTCCGGTTCGTTATCGCCGATGATGCAGGTTACATCTCCCTTTTTGAGCCCGAGGCATCTCAGACCGAGTGAAAAATATTTTACGGTGTCATAATATTCCTTCCAGCTATAACCCTGCCAGATGCCGAATTTTTTCATAAACATGGCAGGCGTATTCTCCCAGTTTTCGGCGTTATACCTGATAAGCTGGGGGATAGTACAATTATCTGTATCTATTGTACTCTTTAGTTTGTTATCTACTTTATTTCTTTTCAGTTTTGGCATTTTTTTGATAAATCCCCTGTATATAAAAGAGCCTCCCCTGCTGGGGGGAGGCTCTTCAGACAACTGTTTAGTTATATTATAGTCCCTTAGCTAAACGTTTAGATACACAGCCCTCCCAGCGCACCCCCGGTGCGCTTGTTAAACATGAAGGTTATGGTGACCGTAATCATTCTTAACATTATCTTATTCCCGAATAAATGGCATTCTAACATAGCCGAATAATCATGTCAATAGTTTGCAAGGGTCTGGTTACAGTCTCAGAATAGCAGGTTTTAAGTATAGAGAGACTTCAAAAATTATCATCGTGCCTCTGGTGATAGATTTTAAATATTCAGCGTGTTTTATCAATCCTGGCTGCTTCCGCTGAGCCCTCCGATCTCGACATGTCGGGTCTCGGGCGAACGGAACTCCGCCTATTGCCTTAAGCGTTATCGGCCGTAAAGGGCATTACTTCGTCAATCGAGCTGGCATTACATAACAACATAACCAGTCTGTCTATACCCAGGGCAATGCCGCTGCATGGTGGCATAAAGGGAACGGCTTCGATGAATTTTTGGGGCATAGGCAGTCGCTTTCCCTGCTCCTTTTCAATCTGTTCGATTGCCTCCTGAAAGCGTTTCTTTTGTTCTTCAACATCTATCAATTCGCTATAAATGTTTGCCAGTTCCAGCTCTCCGAAGAAAATTTCGGCTCTTTCGGCAATTTCTGGATTGTCTGGTTTGGTTCGTGCTAGCGCTGCGGCAAAGGCAGGGTAGTCTAGCAACACGGTCGGATGGTCTTTTGAAAAGGAGGGAATGACTCTTTCTACCATGTCTATGTCGAATCTCAACGGGTCGGGGGTGGCTACGGGGTTCCATCCCGCGTATTTTATGTAGGCATCGCGGACGGTTATTCTTGACCATGGGGTGGAAATATCGAAATCGAGCTTCCTGCAGGTGATTTTTTTAAACCCTGTATACTTAACCAGATATGCAATCAGGTCTTCTACCTGTTGTATGATGACAAGGTAATCGGATTCGGCGCAATACCATTCCAGCATGGTAAATTCGGGGTTGTGCAGGCGCCCTTGCTCTCCCTTTCGGAAACAGCGGCTGAACTGGAATAATTTTTTATAACCGGCAGCCAGCATGCGCTTCATGTACAGCTCGGGGGAGGTGGACAGAAACCAGCCATCGCTTTCGAAGGGTATGATATAAGGCTCAGGAGCGATAACAGGAACGCGGACAGGCGTTTCCACTTCCAGAAAACCCCTGTCCGCAAAAAATTGACGGATAAGATTGTAGATTAAAGCCCTCTTTTTTAAATTGGATTCCAGATGTAGAAGGCGCTGGCGCTCATCGTCCATTATTCTACTTCTTATTTATGCGCTCTACATAGCTTCCGGTACGCGTATCTACTTTAATGATATCCCCTTCGTTTATGAATGAGGGGACTCCGATAACGGCTCCAGTTTCTATGGTAGCTGATTTCAATTGTGGAGAAATTGTCTGTGCTTTTATGGAGACTTCACTCTCCTGTACCTTGAACTCGATGAAAGTGGGTAGTGTAATATCGATGGGTTTGTCCCCGAACATCAACATGTCGACCAGGATGCCTTCTTTCAGAAAATCTTTTTTGTTCCCGATTTGTGCTTCGGTGACAAAAATCTGTTCAAAGGTTTCCGTGTTCATGAAAATATAATGGTCTCCATCTTTATAGAGATATTGCTCCTGTTGATAGGTAGTTTCAGCTTCATCGGCCTTCTCACCGGAATGATATGTTTTATCGGTGATACTCCCATCCAGTAAATTCCTTAATTTCAGGCGATAAATTGCGCGGCCCTTTCCAGGTTTTGTGAATTCAACATCGTCGACACAGTAGGGGATACCATCAATCAATAATTTAACGTTTTTATGTATATCTGCGACATCCATATGTTTTGTTTCTGCTACTCCTTTCGTAGAATATAAATTATAGCAGTAATTTCAGCGAGTGCAAATATTATGTGAGTGACCATAACATATCGAACTTACCAGCTGAGGCAAATATATTTTTGATAACTATTCATCGGTGCCACTGCCTCAACAAGTTCCGCACTTTTAATTCATACATGCATTCCGCAGGGGTTGATATTGTCATAGAGCCTGTGCAGGAGCTGCTTACGTCTATCTGACTCTGTCTCCCGAAATCTTAATATAGCAAGGTTTTTTGCTCAAGAGCATATCTTCTATCCTGAAGGGGCCCTTTTTGATTTGCCTGACTCTGACTATTCAGTCTCGGAGTGCATTAATTCATAGGAAGAGATGTGCGAATGTAACGGTTTAGCCAGTAAAAGAGAGATAAATTTACTAAACTGCTCATTTGTACTGTGCAAACAGCTATAAACAACTGCAAACTGAATAAAATTACTTTTTTAAGTTTGCTCATAGGCATCCTGTCTGGTAGAATAGTATTGGTGCTGGAATTATAGTCAAATATTCACCGCATACTCATTTCAGCTTCTATTTTTGCTTATTTTCTCGTCTGCAAAGAATAGCAGGCAGTGGTTTTATCATGTGGTCTGAGTGCATTCTCAATCCACAGTAGTCAATAAACTCTTTATTCGGGATTTAAACTGCACTGCAATTACAACGCGGGTAATAATATATCTGATTAGCATAAATTACCCGTTTTTTAGCTTTGCGTATTCATATTAAGTATATGCCTGTTATGTGCCTATTTTATTATCGGGATACAGCACTGATTGAATTAAAACAACACTGAATAATAACAGGCAACTACAACCGACATCGATATCGACTATAAACAATTAAAGAACTGCTGCTCAGTATAAAACTTAATTAACGGAGTTTGTCTATAAATATCCTTTAGTAGCTTGTGGTATTGTCTGCAATTCGAGATTGATATTTTTCTATCAAGGAGTCAAGAGGATGGTAAAGAGAAAAAGTAACGCTCAGAGGCAGGAAGAGCGGAGGCAGCTTAAAAGGGAACGCAAGCAGACGAGAGAGAAGAAACCTAAAAGCCCTGGCCGAAAAGTAAAATAGAATTTTTAGAATGGGCTTAGTTCAATTTTAATCAAAACAACTGAACATAACGAAAGAAAGAACAAAGAAGGAGGTTTAGATGACGAGGCGTGCTTTTATATTGATTAATGTCTCTTTGGGCAGGCTCGATGAAGGCATTTCCAGTTCGGTAGCTGTAAATAACATCTTGCTGTCGGTTGCCAAAGTCGATGGCATAGCGCTGGCTCAATCAGTTACAGGTTTATATGACATAATAGGCATGATAGAAGCTGATAGTTTGGAAGAGATAGGGGATATTGTGACCAGGGAAATAGCCAGCATACCAGGGGTAGAAAGCTGGAAAGTGTGTATTGGAATCAGGTCTCCTGTGGGGCGTTTGGCAAATAATCTGGTCCCGATAGGTGAGTCGTCTTAAAGTCGATTTGTAATAGAATAAAATGGAGTTAAGGGGGGTGATATAAATGGCAGGGGGAAAAAATATTTATCGCTACAATTTGGAGCTGCAAAAGCAGAGATTGATTCGAGATCTGGGGCAGCTAAAAAATGCAGGTAATTCTGGAAATGAACAGGACAGGGATAGTTCTCTTCGTCAGAAAATCGAGATTGCGGATGCGGCCACAGAATTCGAAAGAAAAATGGCTTTAGATATCCAGAAGCAAACAAGCATGGTTAAGATAGAGAAGGCATTGCGTAAAATAGATGAGGGAACATATGGCATATGCGATGGTTGTGGGGAAGGAATTGAGCCAGCACGTATGGAAATATTACCATATGCCAGCCTTTGCATAAATTGCTGCAAAGAAGGCAAAGATATAAATAGCGACAGACAGATGGCAGATGACGTATTGAATTAAGGTGGGTGAAAAGAGTTACAACGATGCTGGAGGTGAAACGTTGGATATTAAGATTGCGCAGGCAGGGAAAATAAAAAATGATGTCGAATCAGAGTTATCGGTTGGTGAGGAAGAATTATTATATAACGCATCCAGAAGTGTACCGGATACTGAAGTAATAGTCGAAATCGGCAGAGGTAATGGCATATCTACCCGGTGGTTGGCTAAGGGTTCATCAGATGGTAATATGTCCAAGCTATATAACATAATATCGCGCCTGGAGGCGAAGGAGGGTATAGATACAGACGAGAATGAAATCAACGGAGAGCTCAAAAACAATCTGGAGAACGAGGGTTCACTTAACGATTGGGTAGATTTTTCATATACTGATTCCGAAGAGACCGTTAAAAGGTGGAAGGAAAAGATAGGGCTGCTCTGTATAAATGTATTATGCGATTATGAAGACATGAAGGAAATATTTGGAAGCTGGAAACGTCATCTGTCTTCGAAGGCAGGAGTAATTATATTTAACTGCGATAGTCCAGGTTCTGGTCAGATAATTAAGGACCAGCTTGGTAATATGGGGGATTTTGTTTTTGAAAAAAGGGCGGGTTCTTTGATATTGATCAGGTCGGATAAATGCATACATTACTGGATGCTAGATTCATCTGATGTTGGTATTTGCAGGTATTGCAACCGGGTAAGGAATTTTAGAAAAATGAGGAGAGAATCTACTGCCGCAGAAGCGAGAAAAAGAAGGAAATCAACCAAAAAGGATGGAAACCTTTTGAAATTAAAAGGAGTAAAATAATAATAGAACATATAATTTATATGTAAAAAACACATGATATAATTATATATATATGCCTAAAGACTAAAAGATGCAGGGCAAATGAAGTTTGAAATAGGTAATACCCCGACCGTAAGGTCGTGGGAGGTTTATTTAAGCAGGTATCTCTGGCGCGGTATTAAATGGATTCGTACCGATGGATTTAATAGATAATGACCAGATAGGAGGTGTAGCATCGATGGGGGGCGATTTCGGATTGACCTTGATAAATGAACCTCAGCAAGATAATGAGCAAATCATCAGATATACCTCGCAACTGATATTAGATGATGGCCTTCCAGTAACTATCAGACCGATCGATATTAATGACTCCGATGCCTGGATTATCTTTGTTAATGGGCTGAGTTTGCAGAGTAAATATTATCGGTTTCATTACGTGCTTAAGGATGTCAATGCTGAGGATGCCCGACGGTTCTGCACTATTGATTTCAAGAACTCCTTTGCCCTGGTAGCCGAAATAACAGAAAATAACTGTCGTAAAATCATAGCGGTAGGCAGATATAACCGGATAAATGAAAGTATAAATGCCGAATTTGCTATCGTTGTCGATGATAGATTTCAGAGGCGAGGCATCGGTACTGCAATCATGAAAAATCTGGCTGCGGTTGCCAGTGATAACGGCATCAGGATGTTCGAAGGCCATACTTTAATAAAAAATTTCGAGATAATAAACTTTCTCAAAAAATGTGGTTTCAGGGTAAATATTGCTCTTGAGGATGGCATACATTGTGTATCATTTTCCACGAACAATCTAAATTGCTCTGATGACATAGTTCCCCTTGAACCGTGCAAAACTGCATAATCTTCCGGTTGTGTACTCTCTTCGTCCATAATCTGGCCGTTGTGTGATTGAACAGGATGCACTCCTTAAAAATAGAGGCAGGATTGTTTTTGGTTTGGGGTGATAAGCACAATAATACAGGTTGTGATATAATTCTATCAGCGCAAATGCATATTCAGGAAAGGGAACATCCATTGTACGATGCCATAGTTGTTGGCGGAGGCCCGGTAGGCAGTTATATCGCAAGGGGGTTGGCTTACAGGGGGCACAGGGTGGGGGTGCTGGAAAAAAGCTCTGTGTGGAACAAGAGGGTCTGCTGCACAGGTATAATCAGCAAAAAATGTTACCAGTTTTTTCTTAATGATAAAGATATTGTTTTGCAAAATGGCAGGAGCGCTAAAGTCTATTCTCCCTCAGGAAAATTACTGCATTTAAATCACAAAGAAGACCAGGCATGTATTATCAATCGCACCGCTTTGGATTTTACCATGGCAGGTGATGCCATAGCTGCAGGCTCTGAATATCTTCAAAATTGCACTGTAAAACGCTTTGGATATGGCAAAGATTGCGTGCAGATAGAATATGCAAAAGACGGGGCATCTCTGAAAGCAGAAGCGAAGATGGCGATTATTGCCTCCGGTTTTGGTTCCAGAAAATTGGAGGGAATTAAGCTGGGTGCCTCTGATAATTATACTATCGGTGCTCAGATAGAGGTACAGCATAGAGATGTCGATGAAATCGAGATTTTCACCGGAAAACAAATTGCCCCCGGGTTTTTCGGATGGCTGGTACCTGTAAACTCTAAACAAGCCCTGGTGGGGCTTATGTCAAGGCAAAATCCCAATCGATATTTAAAGGAATTCCTGACTCTTCTTGGGGAGCGAGAAAAAATAGCTGATGCAAACAGGATTGCTCCTGCTTATCGGGGGATTACACTGCATCCGCCGAAGAGAACGTACGGGGAACGCTTTATTGTGGCTGGAGATGCTGCTGGGCAGGTAAAACCATTGACCGGCGGTGGTATCTATTTTGGACTGATTTGTGCCGACGTAGCTATCAATAATGTCGATAAAGCATTGAATGAAGGGGATTTCCGAGCTGACAAACTGTCAGCTTATGAAAAAGAGTGGAAAAGTATACTGAATAGAGAATTAAAAATATGCCGCTTTGCTCACAGAATATACGGGGGATTGAGCGACCGCCAACTGAACAGAATATTTAACATGGTTGTTGATTCCGGAATTATTAGAGAACTGCTGGAGTCCGACGAATTGGATTTTGATTTTCACAGCAGGTTAATTCGTAAAGCACTCGGGATCCGAACTGTATCGAAGTTATTTTCAAGGGAAAAAGCTTGATGATTACCTGCTGAAGCTAATAAATATTGGTTAGAAAGTGGAGAATGAATGGATAACAATAACAAAGGAATAAAGGTGGCTGAAGTGGCTGCCAGTTTCATCGAGGGAGTTGAGAAGGATGAGCGGGAAGCATATCAGCAGATTCTCAATCATTTTGCTCGCTGGTTTGGTAAGGAACGTGCATTTTGCGAGATTATGCCATCCGAGATCGCTAACTATGCTGAACGGCTGTCTATTTCAGATGCCGAATATAATCGAAAACTGGAGATTATACGGGTCTTCCTGGGGTATGCTAAAAAGAAAGGATTCATAACAACCAACCTTGCCGTACATCTTAAATCCCGGAAAAGCAAAGTGAAGATTAATGGCAACTGTATTAAAAAAGATGCTCCTCAGATGGTTGCTCTGACACAGGAAGCATATGATAAAGCCAAAATCGAACTCGAGGAATTAAAAAAGCAACGGCCTCAGGCTATAGAAGAAGTGAGCAAGGCTGCCGCTGATAAGGATTTTCGGGAAAATGCTCCTCTGGATGCTGCTCGGGAAAGGTTGAGTCATCTCGAAGGGCAGATTATGGAACTGGAGCAATTATTAAAACAGGCAGAAATAATAGAAGAGCAAGCAAAATCAAGCAGGGCGGGAATAGGCGATTGTGTAATGCTGTGTGACCCTGACAGCAAAGAAAAATTTCAATATACACTGGTAAGTGCCAGGGAATTCGACCCAACCAATGGCAAAATATCCATTGCCTCCCCTTTGGGTAAGGCTCTTGTGGGGAAATGCGCTGGAGATAGAGTTGAGCTAACAGTACCTGCTGGGAAATTATGTTATAAAATAGAAAAAATAGAGCATGAAGGCAAAGTAAAGAAAATAAATAATAAAAAGGATTGACACTCCTAAAGTAACGGTATAATCTAATAATCAGTTATACCAGGGTTGCGAATCGGAGGGTAAAATTATGGGGAATACAAGTACTGGATTGCAGGAGAATATAGCTGCCCTGTTAAGCTATCTTCTGGGTTGGGTAACAGGATTGATTTTTTATCTTCTTGAGCCGAATAATAAATTCGTCAGATTCCATGCCATACAATCTATAATCGTATTCGGAACGTTTACTCTTCTTGGTATTATACTGGGATGGATTCCCTTCATAGGCACTTTTATCTGGCCATTGATATCGATATTGGCCTTCATCTTGTGGATTATACTGATGGTAAGAGCCTATCAGGGTGCTAAATACAAACTGCCTATTGCGGGTGACCTGGCTGAAAAGTGGGCAGAAAAATAGACTGAGTCTTAAATCCTCAGGAATACAAAGGAATTCAATAAGAGATTAATCTCCCTCCGCAATGTAAAAAGCAGGGGGGAGTTCATTATGAATTTTTGCTATTACAGGAGTTATCAGTATGATACCGATTATCTCTTTTGTGGGCAGGCATAACTCTGGTAAAACCACTTTTCTGGAAAAGGTGATCAGTGGATTGAAAGGAAAAGGCTATAACGTAGCGGTTATCAAGCACCATAAGGGCGGATTTGAAATCGATACCCAGGGAAAAGATACCTGGCGTTTGGCCCAAGCTGGCAGTGATGTGGTTGTCATATCTTCTCCCGATAAAATGGCGATGATAAAAAAACCGAAGCAGGAAATGACTCTCGACCAGATACAAGAGATGGTTCAGTATGGAGTGGATATCGTAATCTCTGAAGGCTATAAATTCGATAATAAGCCGAAGATAGAGGTGTTCCGTTCGGAGGTTAGCGATAAGATTTTAAGTGATGAAAAAGACCTGATAGCACTGGTAACCGACAGGAGGTTCGATATAGGAGTTCCCCAGTTTTCTCTCGACGATGCCGATGGTGTCGTCGAACTGATAATTGAAAAATTCTTAAAAAATGATGCAGGTACGGGGGTATCTTTAACCGTTAATGGAGCTCCTGTAGCTATGAAGCCTTTCGTACAGGACATGTTCATAAATACCATCAGCGGGCTGGTTGCCGCCCTGCATGGTACGGAAAACGCCAAAGAAATTAAGGTTACCGTCCTCCTTCCTTGATTGGGAATCAAAATGTCTGAGTCCATAAGTGCCATATTGCTTGCCGGTGGAAAGAGTTCCCGTCTCGGTACCGATAAGGCAAAAGTAAAATTGAATGGTGAGTCCTTTATGATTCAGGATATCGCCAAAAAGTTGTCGGCTGTTAGTGATGATGTTGTGATATCCACTAATGGCAGGCGTTATGAGGATATTACGGTGCCCGTCAGATGGGTAACGGATGTTAATCCCGGCGCCGGTTCCTTAATGGGGCTGTATTCAGGTCTCCTGGCTGTCAGGTATGATTATGCCATTGCAGTTGCCTGCGATATGCCTTTTATCAATATAGACCTTTTAAAGTATATGATATCGATACCTCGTGATTATGACGCTTTGCTTCCGAGAGTAGGTGAAAAAACAGAGCAGCTGCATGCTATCTATTCAAAAAAATGCCTGCCAGCAATGGAAAATGCATTGCAGTCAGGGAGAATAAAAATATCTGCATTTCTGAGTGATATCAGGGTTAAATATGTCCCTGAGGAGATAATAAACAGATATGACCCTGAACACCTCTCATTCTTTAACGTCAATACTCCCTCGGATTTAGCACAAGCTCAAAACTTCCTTGGGAAAAATAAACAAACCCCTGTCGATTAATAAACCAATCCTTCCGACTTATAAAGATACGGGGCAAATAAAGTTTAATTAAGAAGGGCTACGGTTTGCCAAGCTTCCTTCTACAGACTCAGGTTAGGCATCAAAGACTGCTTCTCTATCTTTCAATACTTGCGCTTATTCAAGATTATGAGCAGAACGGCGTCTCTGATTTTTGGGTTTAGAACATATCCTTCTCGCTTTCCCTGATGGCCTTCTGCAGCTCGGCGTTCAACATAGGTGGCAGCCCCTCGATATCTACATTCAAAAAGCCGCGCACAATGGTGGCTGTAGCCTCATCTCGGGGTAGCCCTCTTGCCATCAGATATTCCACCTCTTCTTCGGCGATTTTGCCGACAGCGGCTTCATGAGTCAGGTCGATACCTGCGAGGTTGCCCCTTAGCTCGGGGATAGCATGAATGGAACCTGCATCTCCCAGTATAAGTCCGCGGCATTCAAGGTGACCCTTGACATCGGGGGCGTTGCCTTCCATATATCCACGTGAGATTATTTCTCCGCCTGTTGTCATGGTGCGGGCAATTATTTCTGTTCTGGAACCTTTTCCATTAAGTAATACTCGCGAACCGATATCCATGCTGGAGCCAGGGGGGGCAATCAGTATGCTGTTGAATCTGGCCGTGGCGTTTTCCCCGACGCAATTGGCAGTCGGATTCTGTTGCAGCGATTCGACGGGTTTCATTATAACGTAGTTGTTCAGGAGCAATCCGTTATCCTCGATGATAATGCCGGTCCTGGGACGTACCCCCATTGCTGGGGTCCAGTTGTGTATCATTGTGAAGGTTATTTTAGCGCCTTTTTTAATATAGAATTCGGAGACTCCCAGATGTAGTCCGGGCTCATTGTGCAAGGATGTTGTGCAGCCTGTTATGATGTGAAGTTCTGAGCCTTCCTCAGCGATAATGATATTATGAACATCCTGGATACTACCAATTTTATTTAAGTACAGGCATGCCTGTATCGGGAAAGAGGTTTTGACTCCTGGCAATGCCCTGATGAAATAACCGTCGGCATTATTAAGCTCGACGTGGGCGGTATATTTGTCGGTATCTACAGATACTGCTTTCCACCAGTAGTCACCAAACCAGTCATACTTCTCCTTTGCCTGACTGACGGCCATTATTTCCACGCCATCCTGCTTTATTGAATAGTGAACAGGTGTATTCCCCATCTGGATAAAGGTTCCCGAACGCTGTCCAGGATTATCTATCACAACACCTGTTGAAAGCATTTTTTCTTTATCTTCTGGTGGTAGTGCCGAAGGGTCAATATTTTTAGGCCTTTCGGCAGGCTCGTTTTTATAGGAGGATAAATCTATATCCCTTCCAATAGAGGCACGTTTGTTTATGGCAGATCTGGCCTTTTCCTTGCTGGTATTATTTAATTTTTCAGGCATTTATAACACTCCCGATACCCTTTTTCTTTGATGGTATTCAGCATATCCAGCGGTTCACCTTCGCAGATTATCCGCCCGTCGTACATAACATATCCTGTTCTGGCGTTCACATAATTCAGAATATGGCCGGTATGCGTGATGATAAGCCCGCTGTTTATCCTTTCGCGGATAGGATGAACCTTGCCCAGCAATTCATTTATAAGCGAGCCGATGAGAGCGATATTCTCAAGGTCGACCCCTGATTCTGGTTCGTCAAGCAGGACGAGATTGGGAGACTGGGCTGCCAGCTGTAAAAGTTCGGAGCGCTTAATTTCGCCGCCGGAGAAACCATAATTTATATCGCGAGAGAGGAAATCTACCATATTAGCTTTTTCAGCCAGTTCGTTTATTATCTTTTCCCCATCTTTTTGCTTCAGACAGGCAGCTACCATATCGCGTGTCTTAACTCCGCGGACTATTGGGGGACGCTGGAACATAATGCCGATACCCATTCTGGCACGTTCATCCACAGGCTTTGCGGTTATATCGATGCCTTTGAAGAATATCTTCCCACTGGTGATTTTATATTTAGGGAATCCCATAATTGACATAAGAAGTGTGGTTTTCCCCCCGCCGTTAGGGCCAAATATTACCTGTGTTTCACCTGCCGGCACTGTAAGGTTAACACCGTGAAGAATTTCCCTGTCATCGACGCTGACAACCAGGTCCTTTATATCTAACAGGATTTCCTTATCCAGTCTTTCGGAATCCATAGTTGAAACCTCCTCCCTGTTTATTTTATAGATAAGCAACAGATTCAGCCCGGATTAATAGATATTAAGACTTTTATCCCTAACATTATATCATCTATGAGTGTTACAGGAAAAAGTGGTTGATGATAACATAGTGCCCCGAAGTGTCCTTTCAAAAACGAGGGGAGCAGGCGCGATAGAGGATTTGCGTTATTAATATAGCAGGTGTATATTAATGTCCTGATTTCATAATATATGTTTAAATTTGGCCTCTCAACGGTAGGCTTCTTACAAATCCGTTTATTGATGGTGAGCCTGCTCTTGAATTTTGCCATTGAGGCTTCAACAGTATTTCTTCCTCTTTATGCCAGGGATATCGGCGCTTCAAGTTTGTCTATAGGATTGATTGCTGCAAGCTATGGATTGGCTTTCTTTTTGTCGTCTTTAATATTCGGCAGTCAATCCGATAAAAACGGCAGGGTGGTTTATATTCGCTGGGGGTTAGGTCTTTCCACTGTAGCGTATCTGGCTCAAATTTTTACAAGTACCGCGCTGGGGTTATTGCTGGTGAGGGGGTTGGTGGGTTTTTCCCTTGGGATTACGTCGGCTGCCATTATGGCTTACACCTATGAAAATCAAAAGAAGGTGGGTGGCTTTGCATCATATGGCTCGTTGGGATTGCTGCTGGGTGCAATTACTGCTGCTATGGTAAGCAACTATGAGGTTCTATTTTTAATAAGCGGAATCGCTTCTGCTGTTGCATTTCTTATTTCACTGACCTTCAAAGAAGCCAGGAGCCTTTATTCCTACTCAAGAATTGGCTCTCTACCGGTTATGAAGAAAAATCGCAAAATTCTGCTTTCTTTTTTTATCAGACAGCTGGCGGCTAATGCTATATGGGTGATCCTTCCGCTTTATCTGGCAAGTTTAGGCGCTAATAAATCGTGGATTGCTATATTGGACGGAATCAATATGGGGATGCAATTTATAATTATGCAGTTTGTAGAGAGATTCAATCCGATTAAAATGTTCAGGATTGGGTTACTGTTATCCGTGGTTGTTTTTCTGGCATACGGAATAACTGATAACTTTATGCAGCTGATACCTGTTCAGGTACTGCTTGCTCTGGCATGGTCGTGCATGTTTGTGGGCGCTCTCACTTATCTGCTGAAAAACAGTAGAGAAAAGGGGACTGTATCAGGATTAATGTATTCTACCATGTATTTGTCTGCCGGCATCGGCCCTTTTCTGGGTGGTGTGGTGGCGCAAATATGGGGATATGTAACATTAATGTATATAGGGGCTGGTTTATCGGCCTGCAGCCTTCTGAACACTATCGATATTTCCAGGGAGAAGAATAAGCCCACTCAAACCAGTTCCAGTTTATAGCTCTGAGAGAACAGCATAACAGCACTGATACATACGTACTAATATTTAGCAACTTGCTTCAATACTCAAATATCAAAGGTGATTTGTATTCCGAAAGAAGTATTATCAATGGCATTGAGTGAGAAGGCTTGTAGTTTTTAATAAAATGTAAAAAGCTTTTTTTAGTCTTTAAAATTGTACACAATAACTATTGTTCCACGCATTTTATATATGTATGCATAGGATTGACTATTATGAGTTAGAGATGTAGGATATGCCTGTAAATAAATTTCCAGCAGTTATTTATCACAACCTTGAAATTTATTAAGCAGAACAAAAAGATAAATACTATAATCAGGGGATAAATAATGACAGAAGAACATAGTTCAGTAAATTCTATGCCCTTATCTTTTGATATTGCCATTGATTCCAAGAAGCCAGAAATCTCAAATATTATAATAAATGAATGGTATAAATTCCTGCTCACGAAATCTACGGATGGTTTCTTTATTACTGATACAACGGGCAGATTTCTAGAGGTTAACGATAAATTTTGTTCTATGTCCGGATACAGTCGGGAAGAACTCCTTAATATGGGATTATATGATATCGTTGTTAATAATGATAAAGTTGAATCCCCTCAATCAATAGGGCATCATTTCCAGAAAATGAAAAATCATGGGGAAAATTATTGTGATATTAAAAAAGTAAAGCACAGGCGTAAAAATGGAGAAATAATTATTGTATCTACTAATTGCCAGCATACCGATATTGCTGGTGGTTTGGTATTTCATTTTAATAGGGATATTACCCAGGAAATAAGAATGCTTGAAAAGTTGAAGGAATCAGAAGAATTATATCGCGCTCTTGTAGATCTGGGAGGTAAGGTGGGAGAAGCGATTGTTATGACCGAGAGTCTGGATAGCTTACAGGCTAAACACCTCTTTGTAAGTGAAAAATGGATTGAGATGACCGGATATTCAAAGGATGAGCTCTTAAAAATGTCATTCTTTGACCTGATTGTACCTCAATACATTGATACACTAGTGAAAAGACATGAACGCAGAATGCAAGGGATATCTGAGCCTGAATTATTAGAGGTATCTTTTATCAGAAAAGATGCAACAGAAGTCCCAATTTCAATTACCAGTGGGCATTCTATATTTCATGGGGATACAGTGGATGTTATTTATATCAGAGACATGACCGATCTCAAAAAAATGCAGGCTAATTTGATAGAAACTATATCCAGTGAGAGGGCTATGAGAGAATCCGAAAGGGCAAAAAATGCTTTTCTGTCAATGATATCACATGAACTTCGTACTCCGCTGGCCTCTATCAAGGGATTCTCCAGTTCGTTACTTCAACCTGATGTCACCTGGGAGGAAAATGAAAAGCTGGATTTCATTAGAGAAATTGATATGGCAGCTGACCATCTTTCTCGTTTGGTAAATGATTTATTGGATATGTCTTCGATTGGAGAGCAAACCTTTACGCTTAATAAAACCCCTTGTTCAATAGAGAGTATATTAAAAGAAGCGCAGCATTCGCTTACTAAAGTTCTCGAAAACCACAGATTCAAAATGGATATACAGGATAATTTACCCCTGGCATTGTGTGATAAGGTCCGCATTATACAGGTAATATATAATTTGATAGATAATGCCACTAAATTTTCTCCGAGCAGGACTCAAATAACGCTCAGTGCATACCATAATGAAGGATATATAGTTATCAGTATAGCTGACCAGGGAATTGGAATATCACCGGAAGACCAGGATAATATCTTTAACCGCTTCTATCAGGCTGAAAAGATTACATCAGGGGAAAAACAGGGGACGGGTCTCGGGTTATCCATATGCAAAGAAATTGTGGAAAGACATAATGGCAGAATTTGGGTAAACAGTCAGAAGGGGAAAGGTTCTGTTTTTAGTTTCACTTTACCTGTAATGAATTAATTTTGTCGTTGTTATGAATAAATTTTATATAAGGAATTAAGTATGGGGAATCAAAAGATACTTATTGTAGATGATGATCCTAAAATGGTGAAACTAATACAATCGAATTTGAAAGCCAGGGGATATAATGTGTTTGTTGCAAGTGATGGTAGTGAGGCAATAGAACTTGTTGAAAGAGAATTACCCGATCTGATTCTGCTTGATATTCTGATGCCTGAGGTAGATGGATATGAAGTATGTAAAAGAATCAGGCAATGGTCAGATATTCCTATAATTATTCTCAGTGCTTTAGGGCAGGTAGAGAATAAAGTTATCTGTTTTAATTTAGGTGCGGATGATTATATCAATAAACCATTTGCAATCGATGAACTACTGGCCAGAATTAAAGCGGTATTAAATAGAACTCAAAAATTTCAGGGGAATAACAGAGATAATGCTTTAATAAAACAGGGAGAACTGGAAATTAATTTAGCCAGTGGGGTTATATCTGCATCGGGGGAAATAATCAGATTAACATCTATCGAATACAAAATAATAACTGAGTTTGCTCTGAATCAAGGAAAAGTATTGTCTCATGAATATATATTGAACAAAGTTTGGGGGGCGCAATTCCAGAGCGAATATGAATACCTCCGAGTTTATATCAGTCGTTTGAGAAAAAAGCTGGACCCGAAGAATACAGGAACTACATATATCCAGACTATCCCTTCTATCGGTTACAAATTTGGATAAATAATCATACGATATCAAATTATTAACCCCAGTGCTTTTGTGAACAAATACCTTTAAGCATCTTTTACTAACTGTTTCTCGTATATTTATTTATATATTTTTAATAAATATACAGCTAATTTTATGCCTTTTTTATTCACCGCATTATAAACTTTTCTAATTAAATGCAAGATTGCCAAATTTTAATTAAAACCCATTGTATAGAGCATCTTGCTGTAGCTTTGATTATTTAGCCGAGTTAATTTTTATGTTTTTATGTAATTAAAGTTAGCCAATCTTATTAAAATAACAATATATAAATGGAGGTGATGCCTATATCGAAGCGCATTTCTGTTAATATCAAAATTTGTTGTAGGAGGATTAATTGAAAGAAGAAAAATATACATCCGAAGAATTGAAAAAGCAAAATACAGGCAGATTTACTATTACCAGGCGTAATTTTCTAAAGGCTTCTGCTGCCCTTGGAGCAATCGCCGCCTTAGGCGGCAGCACGACTGGCACTCTTGGTAAAACCGTTGAAGCTGCAGAGATTACATCTACTGATGAGATAAAAGTTATTCCTACATTTTGCCAAATGTGTGGTCCTCATCAAATAAAGTGTGCTGTATTATGTACTGTTAAAAATGGCAAGTGGGTAGGGGTTCAGGGGAACCCAGAGGCTGGGAACAACTATGGCAGGGGAAGTACTTCAATATGCGCTAAAGGTAATGCTGCACCGCAGACAGTCTATGCCCCCAACCGCATAAAATATCCTATGAAGAGGGTGGGAGCGAAGGGTGAAAACAAGTTCGAGCGTATTACATGGGATGAAGCACTGGATACTATAGCTAACAAATTAAAAGAAGCTAAAGAAAAATACGGACCTGAGTCTTACGCTATTCTTTCTCCTGAATATTGGCCAGTTAATGGCAGTGTTGCCCGCAGATTCCTTAATGTATATGGTTCTCCGAACTATCTGCACAGCGGTATATGCGCTTTGCAGAGGATGTTCAGTGGAAAGGTTTCCATAGGCAGTGCCAGTACAACTCCTGGACAAATGGATAAAACCAAACTGCTGGTTGTGTGGGGCTCCAACGCCGAAAACTCAGCAGTAAATCAGGGTAGCCCTTGGAAACGTGTTGAAGCAATATCTAAAGGGATGAAAGTTATTGACATCAGGCCTATGCTGGACCCACTGGGTTCGAAAGCGGACATATGGGTTCCTATCAGGCCAGGCACCGATTGTGCATTGGCACTTGCAATATTAAATGTGATAATTAGTGAGAAATTATATGACTTTGATTTTGTCAACGAATGGTGCTATGGATTCGAAGATTTAGCAGAACATGTAAAGCAGTATACGCCTGAGTGGGCTGCCCCTATAACTGGCATATCAGCTGAAAAAATTGTTGAAATAGCCAGAATGATGGGCACCATAAAGCCGATGGGGATAGAGATAGGAAATGGTATTGGTGACCAGCAAAACGATGGCAATTGGGAGACCATATGTGTTAATCTCATCTGCGCTATTACGGGTAATCTGGATATAGCAGGGGGTGGCGGTGCCAGTTTGTCTACCGGGCCGTCTTTAATTAAAACCAATGGTATACCTACACTTACCGATAGACTTTCAGCCAGTGAAGAGGATATAGCTAAAGGGTACTATGCAGGTATGAGCAAGCTGATAGCTCCTGAGTCACCAAGATGGTTCCAGAAGCCAGCTACCTGGGAATCGGGGCCTAACTCGGCTTACTATAAAGCACTTATGAGCATTTTGACCGAGAAACCATATCCTATAAGAGTTTTAAATGGTACCAGGTCTACTCCTCTATCGGCAACCAGACAGCCGAAGAAGGTTGTCGAAGCGTTGAAAAAACTTGATTTCATGTTTGCAATGGATATCTGGTGGGCTCCTCACCTGGCATACGCCGATATAGTTCTTCCAGCGTGCTCAGGTTATGAGCAAAGTTGTCAGGTTGGAACCAAAAATATGGCGGATGGAACTTGGATTGGATGTACCAATGTTATAGTCGAGCCACCTGGTGAGTGTAAATCAGACTGGCAATTCTATCTGGATCTAGCGGTAAAGATGGGATATGCAGATGATTTCTGGGGTGGAGATATGGATGCATGCATGGCAGAACAGCTTCAACCATCCGGTATACCGCTTGATGAATTAAGGGCAGCTCCTAGAGGTATCTTTGTTACCAGAACGGACCCTGTACCTGAAACTACGTACAAAAAATATGCTACTCTGTTTGCCAACCTTCCTCACGGAAAAGTGCAGTGTTACAACGAATATATTGGGGGTAAGCCCAACACGGATGAAACAGGAATATTGCCATATCTCCCTGTATACAAAGGACCACCGGAAGGAATTGCTCAAACACCTGAATTAGCAAAGGAGTATCCATTAATTATTTCTGACGTACATGCAGATCGTCGTTGTGAACACAGTTTTCATCATAATGTACCATATTTAAGAGAACTGCAGCCTTACCCATGGGTCAAAATAAATCCCGCAACGGCTAAAAAGTATGGGATAGAGAATGGAGATTGGATAAAGGTTGAATCTCCACATGGATGGGTAAAAATGACGGCAGAATACTTCGATGGAATAGCTCCGGATGTACTTATGAGCAAACGTGGATGGTGGCAGGAATGTGATGATCTTAATTTACCTGGTTACGATGTATTCGATGGCGGCAGTGAAGTGAATGTTTTATACAATAGCGATGAAACGCTATTCGATGAATTCCACTCAGGCATGGCCAAGCAGACTCTGGTAAAGATCAGCAAGGTGGAGGAATAGACGATGGCTAATAAACAATACGGATTTTATGTGGAATTGGATAGATGTATCAAGTGCTGGGCATGTGTTGTTGCCTGTAAGCAGTGGCACGGAATTAAAGCCGGGGCAGTGAGCCGACGGAGAGTTATAGAAATAGATAATGGAGAATACCCGGATGTTACTAGGACTTTTCTCTCTTTTGCCTGCATGCATTGTGGGGAGCCTGCATGTATGAAGGTATGCCCTGCAGGAGCTATAAGCAAGCGCAGTGAAGATGGGATAGTAGTTGTAGATAAAGATAAATGTATAGGCTGTCATTATTGCTTCTTCGCTTGCCCATTCGGGGTTCCGCAGTATGATGACGACGGCATGGATAAATGTGATTTTTGCCTTGACCAGAACCTGGAAGAAGGAGAGAAACCTCGCTGCGTAGCAACCTGTCCGACTCAGGCACTTCATAGTGGCACCATGGAAGAATTATCAGAAATGATAGCCGAGAAAGCAGCCGAAAAGCTGGTTAGTTCTACCAATCCTTCGGTATTTATTTCTCAGTAGAGTTATATAACCGGGTCAGAATACCTGCTTGCCGCTTGGCCTTATTCTTATATTAAAAGCGGCAGGTATTCTGACTGAGGTTGTGGAAGGAGGTTATTAATAGTGGAACTACAAATGGAATGGGGCTGGTTAATAGCTATCTATCTTTTTCTGGGTGGATTAGGTGCAGGGGCATTCATTGTTACCTCGATTCTGCAACTGACTACAGGCAATCTCTTTAAGAATACAATCAAATTTGGGGCATGGGTCAGTTTTATTGCCATTGTAGTCGGGCTGGTATGTTTGGTTCTGGATGTGGATAATCCCTTACGTGCATTAATCTTACCCCAGAGTTTTGTGAATTTTACTTCATGGATGGCGATAGGGGCATGGCTTTTGTTCGTAACGGCGATTGTGTATGTTCTGTATGCGTTATTCTCCACGGATTCAGTACTATCTTGGCTGGGACGTATCTGGAGCCCCTTGAAAAATAACGGAACAATGGTATGTCGCGTTTTAGGGGTCATCGGTTTACCGTTAAGTCTTGGAGTGGCGATATATACCGGTATACTTCTTGGCTCTGCCCCTTCTATTCCCTTATGGAATACCTGGCTGCTTCCTGTACTTTTTACAGTTTCAGCTTTAGACACGGGAGTGGCTACAGTATCTGCTTATGCTATCCTGGGTGAAAAGGCTAATGGAGTTAAATTGCTGCGCAAGATACTCGAAGGGTGTATTGTAATACTGGTTGCCATTGAAGCAACTGTACTGGTTGTTTTCCTTAGTTCCATGTTGAATGGTTCACTGAGTGAGAGTTTATCAGCGCAAATTATAACCAGCGGGGTACTGAGTTGGCCATTCTGGATTTTAATAGTGGGAATAGGGCTGTGCATTCCGTTCATCGTAGGGGTAATTAAATTGAGCGGTATAATCAAACGAGAAACAGTAATTTTGCCTGTTGTCGGCACTGTTTCTGCATTGATTGGCGGTCTAACCTTGAGATATGTAATTCTGGCTGCCGGCAGTCATGCTATAATTACAAGTCCTATGCTTCAACAGTTGATAGACGGCGTTTATTATTTTGTGCCTTAAGGAGATTTAAAATGAGCAACAATGAATTATTGGATGCTTTAGAGAACAGGAAGCTAACTTATTCCTTTTTATCGGCGGTATATTTGAAAGAAGTTACTTCAGATTTTTTATGCAGGCTAAAGGAATCTCCTCAGGGTATGGATGGGATACTTGGGAAATTTATAACACAGCTTAAAGATACGGATATTGAGAAGCTGAGAATAGATTTAGCGGCTGAATACGCCAGGCTTTTTCTTAACATGTGTAAAATCCCTGTTTATCCTTTCGAATCAGTTTATACCAGCGCTGAAGGATTGTTAATGCAGGATGCACGGGATGAAGTTGTAAGAGAATATAGAAAAGAAAGACTTGATAAGCTAGCAGGATTTAATGAACCGGAAGACCATATCGCGATAGAATTTGAATTTATGTCTTACCTGTGTCAGCGAGCTATAGATGCCTTTAAAGCAAATGATGGTAAAACAGCTTCAGATTATTTACAAAAACAGAAGAACTTTTTTGTATTACATCTGAGCAGATGGATTCCTCAGTTTTGTGCCGATTTGCAAAAGAGAGCCAGAACAGATTTTTATAAAGGCATTGCCGAATTAACCGACAACTTTATCAAATTTGAAGAAGAATTTCTGGGCGAATATGTAGAACAGGGGGAGACCGTTGGCTAAGCTGGAACAGTTTGAAGCGTTATTATCGGCATTTCAAGCACCGGCTGTGAAAATTCAATCGGAGTATTGCTCCAAATTGAGGCATCGGCTATCTAAATGTAGCCACTGCTTGGATTACTGCCCGCCGAAGGCTATTGAATGGGTTAATGGTAAAATCGAGATTGATCCTGATAGATGTACAAGCTGTGGGATTTGTACTAATGTATGCCCTACTGGAGTCTTTGAATCTATAAAGCCGGATGATGTAGAACTTTATAACAAAATAATACAATCTCTTCCTGCACAGGAAGAGATTGTATTCGGATGCAACAATGATGGTGTTGATAAGCAATCAAATACAATAGCAGTTTCCTGCCTTGGTCGTATCAATGTGGGGATAGTTATGATTGGAATTGCTATGGGCGCTAAGTCTGTCAGGCTGTCTCCCGGTGAGTGTCAAAAATGTAATAATTATCCCACCTGTGAAAAAGTTTATCAGAAGACGGTCAATAATGCTAATCAATTACTTGTTTCTTTGGGGTGCCGGGAAAAAATTCAGGTTAAGCCAAGCGAAACTGTTA
>CAZJVO010000007.1:0-5051 GCA_964549815.1 uncultured Dehalococcoidales bacterium
GCCACGGTAATGACAATATCCTTGCCTTTGAGTTCAAGGGAGCAGGTCACGCTGCCGCCGGCGGGTGTGTGCTCGAATGCGTTTTTAACGAGGTTATCCACTATCCGCCGGAAATGCGCCGGGTCTCCCTTAATCACAATACCGGGAGCGATATCCCGTACGAGCTCGACGCCTTTGTTCGCAAAAGGAGCCTGCCAATCGTTTATAGCATTTTCTATACAAGCGGACAGGTCGCAGGCGGCGTCAGCCGGTATGTCCGGCTTCGAATCCATGGATGCCAGCGTCAGCAGGTCGTCGACCATATCGTTCATAGCATCCGCCGCATCATCCATTGTCTTTATCGCAGCTATATATTCCTCCGGCTTCCGCTTCCTCATGAGGGTTACATCGGCTTCAGCCTTGATGATGGTCAGCGGGGAGCGAAGGTCGTGCGAGGCGTCGGCGGTGAACTGCTTCTGGCGTTCCGAGTATCCGTGTATCCTGTCGAACAGTGAGTTGAGCGTTTTCGAAAGCCGTCCCAGTTCGTCGTTGCTTTTAACCGGTATGCGGTCGACCATGTTGGCCGGGTCGATTTTTTCCGCCGTTACGTTGATGGCTTTTACCTGCCTCAAAAAATAGCCCGAAAGCAAGTAGCCGGATACAAGGACGATGATGACCACGAAAGGAATGGCCATATAAAGCAGTTGCTTGTACGAATCGACCGTACTGTAAATATAATCGGCGCTGCGGGATACGACGATCAATTTATCCGGCTCTGCTTCGATGTCCAGGGGGGCGACATATAAACGCAGCCGGTCATCGCTGGTATCCACAGATAATAAAAATACTTTTCCGGAAACAATAGTAATCCCGGATATTTTATTTTTAATATCCCCGGTATTTTCGGAATTACCCAGAATTTCACCGGTCGTAACGTCATAAATATAAACCGGGCTACCCAGGGCGCCCTCTAAATCGGTAAGGAATTCATTGATGTTCCCGTCGCTTACGCTGAATTCATCTCTGGCCTGTTCCGAATCCAGTCTGAGCGAACTGTCCAAATTGTTAAATAACCCGGAGGAAAAAAGCATGTAGGCTATAAAGTGGAAGGCAAACAGCAGCACCACCAGTATAACGGTATAGAACAGGGTAAGCTTCAACCTGATGCTGTTGAACTGTATTTTCACGGCGCGAACCTGTAGCCCCGCCCGTACACGTTTTCTATGGGACATTTCCCTCGAGCAAATCCCAATTTACGGCGCAGGTTGGATATATGGGCTTTCAGAGGGTACGAATTATCGTTTTCCTCGATATTCCATATATGTCTTACTATATCTTCATGCGATAAAAAGACGTTGGAATTGTTCATCAGATATTCCAGTATTTCGTATTCGACAGCCGTCAGTTCTATATCCTTGCCGTCTACCCTGACAGTATGCGCCATCCGGTCCAGCGATATGCCCCCTCCCTCGATAACCGCCGATTTATTGGAAGCCCCCCTTCGGCAAAGCGCCTGTATGCGCGCATCCAGTTCCCGGATAGGGCATGGCTTACATATGTAATCATCGGCCCCCTTACAAAGGCCTTCCGTCTTGTCGCCGGATTTTCTCTTTGTACCTGTCAGCATAAGCACAGGGGTGGAAATAGAGTTTTCCCTTATTATACGGCATACCTCCCTGCCGTCGATATCGGGGAGGCCGACGTCGAGGATTATCATTTCATATTCGGGGCTTGACGCATAATCGATTCCCTCGCGGCCGGTATGCACACATTCTACGGAATGACCCAATTCCTCCAGCCCATGCTTCAGGGAGGCGCAAACCTTTTCTTCGTCGTCTACCAGTAATATCCTTGCTTTCATTACTAAAAATTTTTTTAATTATTTTTCATCAGCTTTGCCAGCTTGACTTTTCCGTTACTTTTTAGTGCTATCGTTATATTAATGAATAACAGAAAGAGGGAAAGCGATGAAATTCAAGAAAACCCTTTTAGCAGGCATATGCCTGTCCGTTGTATTGATAACGATACTTCCGGCCGTTGCCTCCGCGGCTTATTCTACCCAAGATTATACTCATCAGGACACTAATGTCAATAACGATATTGCTCACCCTGTGAAACCCTCAGAGATCGTCGGGCTTTACCCGATGTCCGCCGAAGAAGAAGCGGCTATAGTCCATGTGATACCCGAATGTCCGCTTACCATCGACGGGGTCTTATACAAGGCTGAAGATATTTCCCTTTTCGATGGAAAGAGACTTCACTTTACGACGGATAAACCGGGAAATTTATACGCCTTTACGGATGCCGTATCTATGGAGGAGTTCCTGGAGAAGGAATACGGTAACGTTTTCAATACGAATACGCTTAAATTTAATGATCATAGTTATCTCTATATGGACTGGCTCCTTGGTGGAGATGCAATGGGATGTTTGCCGGGAGCAGTTTATTTAGAGCTTGCAAGTGAAGGTTACAACAATTGCATTTCATCTGCGAAAATAAGCGAAGCCGCTCCGGTAACTCTATGGGACTATGAAGGTTTGACAGGAGACAGTTTTACTATGCCGCCCGGCTCTACTTATACAGTGCTTGCCTTGCAGGGATGGAACGACAGGGCTTCTTCCATTTCCTGACAAAAGGAGGGGAATATGAAAATAAACAGGCTCTACGGAGTATGGCAGGTAGACCTTACAATGCCCTGCCCTTCTGGCACGGGGATTGGGGCGGGGTGAAAATAAGATTATACTTTCAATTCTTCATTATCTAAATAAAAATTTTATAAGGAGAAAAAAGTGAAAAAAATATTTAGCATTCTTCTTGTCACTGCCCTGTTTATCACAGGAGCAACCGGAATGAGTGTTTCGGCTGCGGATTCAACATCTAACTATTCAAAGATTAATAATCCACTTAATGACCCTCTGGTAATCTCTATAGCCGAAAAATCAGATAGCCTGGAGTCTCTTAAGGCAAACTATGATGCGCTCACCCCCAGCGATCAAGATAGCTTAACTAAGAGTATGTCTGCGCTGTATGAGTTAATTGCAAGCGACAAAGACCCTGATGCTTTATTTGCAACTTTGCCTCAAAAAATTCAAAATCTTATCACGATGGACGTAGAAGGCAGAAGCGCAACCGTAGAGTTCAACCAGATAATCAGAACAAAAGATACGCTTTCCAGCAGAAGTTTAGTGGCAAAGGACGGTTATTACACCATGCTGGTTAAAACAGCACTTGGTGCCCACGCATATGAAATCAGGTTTGGCATGACCTGGTATTATAACGATTTCACGCACACAGTGGCTGACAATTCTGCGTTCTTTCAGCCTATCGCAAAGCTTAGCGGTTCCTGGACTGTAGAACCCGGTCTTGAGAAGGATTACTATTATGCGCCTGATCTCTCTGAGGTAAACGGTGTGGCTATGGCACATACACATTTTTTGGGGTGGAATGATTATCCCTGGGTTTACCTCAGGGGAAACAGCGATTCTGAAACAGTCTCACATGGTATTTCCGGCGGCAATACCTGGGAGTATTTATTCCAAGTGCTTTGGGACGAATTTTTCTCGTAAGATTAGAGTGGGCAAAACCAATGTAACAAAATTTGAGTATATGTCCACATACGCGTATTACGTATGTAGACATATACCTCGAACGAATCGAACAGGGGAGTTATCATGAATAAAAAACTGATGTCCATGTTATTGTCAGTACTTTTGTTGGTTAGTTCTTTCGGCTTTACGTCCTGTCAGGATGAGCCCGTTGAGCCTAATTTTGAAAACTTTCCGCTGGATGTTCAAGCCAATCTGCGATGGGGAACCGAATACGATACCAGCGTCTATCTGGATTTAACTATTACCAACAATACAGATATGACTGTCCTGGAAGCATGGTATTACATAGATAGGAAGCTTTTCTCTGATAGCGAAGGGAACTGGCTCTACTCCAGTCATGGCGTACGGAGTATTGAATTCCCGGATGACGGGCTGAAACCTCATGCTACTATCGACTACACATTGGAATTTAGCCCCAGTTATGTATATAACGGGGTTGTCGCTACTGAAGCTGAATGCGAGCGTTTTATTATCTGGTGGATAAAATACGACAAAAAGGGCGCTGACTGGGGTGACCAGTATAGCCAACAACATTACCTTGATGAGCATGACGGCGTCAGTCCCATCGGAGAGTGGAATTTTTATGCCAACGGCCACTATGTGGACGTAGCGAATTCCCTAAACCCCTTTCCATGACGTCTTTGAGGCGGTATGATGGTGCCATGATAATAATCATATCCGATAAAGGAGAGCATTATGAAAATAAACAGGCTCTCCGGGGTATGGCAGGTAGATAGTAGAATACCCTGCCCTTCTGGCACGGGGATTGGGCGGGGCGGGGCGATAAGATTTAAATAATAATGTTTAAAAAATTAAGGAGATTAAAAAATAAAATGGGAAAAGATAAAAATAACAAAATATCAAGGCGAACATTTTTAGCTGGGACTGGTGCAGTTTTAGCAGCAGGCTTACTAAATAAATATGCTTCATCAATTAAAACCATTGAAGCAGCCCCTTCTCCCCCTACCAATGTCTCAGCTACTGATGGAACATGGTCCGATAAAGTCAGGATTAGCTGGACGGCTTCTCCTGGAGCTACTGGATATAAGGTCTATCGTAATATTACCAATAATAGTGGAACTGCCACTCTAATCACTTCGAGTCCTGTTTCATCTTCACCGTACGATGACACTAGTATTCCGCATGATAGTTATGAATATGGTACGTATTGCTATTGGGTAAAGGCGCGCGATGGGAGTGGTGACAGTGGTTACAGCAACATGGATTCAGGCTGGAAACTAACTCAAGTTTTGGGGAACCCGGTAAATTTGTCCGCTTATGACGAATGCGGAGGATTATATACGCTTAAATTGGGGGCGGCTGAGTCACTTGCTCAATATAGTTGTTATTGGAGACCTAATCCGTATAATAGGTGGTTCTATGACTTTAAAGTTTCCGGTAATGCTGCTGTCCGTTATGCGGATTATGGTTGGGATTCAAATAGCATCATGTCAGCTACTATTG
>CAZJVO010000007.1:5061-29852 GCA_964549815.1 uncultured Dehalococcoidales bacterium
AGGTACAAAAGTGGGATAACCCGAATCATATTGTTATTGACCTGCCTACAATGCCGAATGTAATTGGCAGTATCCCCGAATCTGGTGGTAGTTCAGCCGATTATGCTGCCGGATCAGCCGTAGTAAGCTACACAATAAGCCATTTATTAAGCAGCTTTCCCTGGATTAGCTTTGCCTGGGATACCGTAGAACTGGTTACCAATTTACGCTCTATTTATGATGTAAACGGAGATACGGCAACCAAGATATCACGTTCCTGGAATTACTCCAATGAACCTGATGTTCAGGAATATATGTGGTTTGAGGCAGGCGTTGACCCCTATTATTCAGTCAGTTTTCAGGTAAATTACAAACTCACTTGGTACCCGAACGCTCCCAGAAATGTAAATATGGCAACCATAGAATGTGTTCTCCCTGAGTTGAGCCCGCCAAGACTTATGAAAACCGAAGAAAAGGGGAAATATGGGATTGAAGAGATTCCAATTAATGAAATACTGGCGCGTGCTCCCGAATTAGGTGTTTCGCAGGAAAAAGTCGAAGAATTTATTAAGTCAGGAGAACCAGTGTTTTACTTTGCCCATAAAGCACCTGTGACATTTAAGATAATCAAGAACTAATTATTATTTTCCAAATAGGTAGGGAGATTATGAAGTATAAAAATGTGTATCGGATAGCTATAACGATAGGGCTAATAATGACTTTGCTTTTTATCGCGTCTTGCTCTAAAAATAGTCAAGCGGATTACATTGAACCGAATAGAAATCTAATCAGCTATAAAGATTTTTTGGTTACTACTGAAAAATTGGATACCGATATCATTACCTCTACCAGAGGGACTGTCTTTATTTATGGAGATGAAAGCAAACCTGAAGACTGGCATGTCCGCATAGTAGCATGGGTTGATATTGATATTAAGGATTTCGGGGGTATTTGGTTTGGTGTAAAAGGCTGGGAAGTCAGTGCGATAATGTCGAGTTACCCCTTCGCAAAGAATGAAATAATCGTCAGAGACTACGATGGCGCCGATATCTCCGTTGGCGAACACTTTCATGGCGGAGGAGGTTATGCGCGGTGCCAGGGCACAGTTATTATAGACCTGGATATGAACATGTCATTAGAAAAAATACCTGAATATCTGGAATTAGGCATTGCGGCTGGAGCTAAAAAAATTGGTGAGGGAACGTGGGTTCCCATAACCAGTGATACTATTATGTTGCCATTAAATGGAGATTAAAATGTTTGGATTTAAAGTTGCATCTGTAGTTACTGCCCTTTTATTTGATTATGATATGCCTGACGATACAACTTTTTCTAGTATTAATGTTACATTAAATGGGGCAGATTGTATGACTTTTTATTATGAATCTTCTTGGGATTACCTTCATCTACAATATGTGCCATAAAACAACCATTTAATTTCTTCCCTCTTGGGGGATGAAAGCACCCCCAAGAGGGATATAATGGAATACTGAACATTTTTATTAAATTTAATTACAATAATACGTTATAAATTTAGGATAACATACAAATGGTGAAAAAATCAGACGAACAAGCCGTTCCCCCTGCTTCAATTGCTGTTACAGGTGGGATACTCAGCATTATATCCGCAGGTATTTCTCTCCTGTGGGTATTCGGTTTTTTCATTGTTGAATATATCAGGTATTTTGCAGGTGATCTTTCTTCTCCTCCCGGCAGTATCTATTTCACTGCCTTCGGGGGATTAAGGTTAATCGTACTGATTGCGAGTGCACTTGCTATTACAGGCGGTATATATGCGGTAAAGAGGAAAAATCAGTGGATTGCTATGATCGGGGTTGCCGCCTCTATTTTTTGCTTCCCTGTGTCGATTTTAGGTATTGTAGCTACAATTATGCTGGTAATATCGATATCCAGAAAAGAATTTAAAACGGTAGGAAATCCTGTTTTAGAATGATAAAAAATTGAAACACTCCCCCTCGATAAAGCCAAAGAACGCTATGCTAAAGGCAAAATCTCAAAGGACGAACTGGAAGAGATAAAGAGGAATCTGAAGTAGAAAAATGCAACCTTTTTAGTAAAAATCCCGTTATGTAATAAAGGGCATCATCCATCTCATAGGAGATTAAATATGAAAATAAACATGCTCTCCGGGGTGTGGCAGGTAGACCTTACAATGCCCTGCCCTTCTGGCACGGGGATTGGGGCGGGGATAATAAGAAAAATAATTTTATAAGGAGAAAACAATGAAAAAAGTATTCAGCATCCTTCTTGTCACTGCTCTGGTTGTCACCGGAACCATAATGATTGTTTCGGCTGCGAATCCAACATCTAACGATTCAAAGATTGATAATCTACTTAATGACCCTCTGGTAATCTCTATAGCCGAAAAATCAGACAGCCTGGAGTCTCTTAAGGCAAACTATGATGCGCTCAGCCCCAGCGATCAAGAGAGCTTAACCAAGAGTATATCTGAGCTGTATGAGTTAATTGCAAGCGACGAAGACCCTGATGCTTTATTTGCATCGTTGCCTCAAAACATCCAAAATCTTCTCACGATGGACATAGAAGGCAGAAGCTCAACCGTAGAGTAACCGGATAACCGGAACAAAAGATACGATTTCCAGCAAAGAATTTAAAACGGTAGGAAATTCGGTTTCGGATGATATAACTCCCCTCGACATCGCTAAAGAAAGATATGCCAAAGGCGAAATTACAAAAGATGAACTTGAGGAGATAAAGAGGAATCTGGGGTAGCTGAATGCAACCTTTTGCCTTTATATCAGTTATAAATAAACAGGCTCTACGGAGTATGGCAGGTAGACCTTACAATGTCCTGCCCTGAGCAAAGAAACAGGGTGGGGCTGTAAGCGTAATAAAAATAATTAAAATAAAGGATAAAGGAAATGAAAAATAGAATATTTTCTATATTACTTGCCTTTACACTGGTTCTCGTTGGAACTCTGGGAACAACAGCAATGGGTGTTTCGGCCGTAGATAGTAACAAATATAATGAAGAAACATTACAAGAAGTATATGAGGAATTTACGGCATCTAGCAACCCTCAAAAATACTTTGATGCATTATCCAAAGAAGTACAAACCGCTCTAATTAAGACTTATGCACCTGAAGCGTGGAAAGCAATTAATAATATCCGCGTTGAAACAATAGTTACTACAACAGAAGCAAAAGGTGGACCACAGACTATTACAGTTACAAGCACTGGTTATAATGGAAGTCTAACTGCTTGGACTTTTTCACACTGGATAACATGGTCATGGAATAGTGGGAGTATAACATCATTAAGTTCTGGAATGAGTGGAACAGGATATCAAACAGGAGCAGTAAAATGGGTTTACACTGGTGGCAGCTATACAGAAGAATGGAGTTATACTATGTCATATTCCCGTTCAAGTACAGGACATTTCGACTTTTACATGTGGGTTGTAACATGGATTCGTTTCTCGCCGTCTGACGTTGATACTACATTAGACAGTATAGTTTACGGTGATGGAACCAGTGCTTAATTTAGATAAACAAAGTATTGTTTAAAGAACAATTATAATATTAAATTAAACCGGGCTTGGGTAGATATAAGTATAAATAAAAATAACCCAAGTCCGGTTTAAATAAGCAATATTTTTAAATTCAATAAGCCGACATTCAAGGAAAAAATAAACCGTGTTCTTTAAGAAGAGGTAGATATGTCAGAAAATGATGTGGTCAAAACATGTGGATTAACTAAAATATTCGGACGCAAGGGAAAAGGCATTACCGCAGTGGATAATCTGAATCTGGAAATTTACGACGGTGAAGTTTTCGGCTTCCTCGGCCCCAACGGATCCGGCAAAACAACAACTATAGGAATACTACTCGGCCTAATAAACCCTTCTTGGGGTTCAATCGAACTTTTCGGACAGGAAATGGCAGGCAATTCCGCTCCCCTGCTCAGGCGTGTGGGCGTCGTGATGGATAGACCTGCTTTTTTCCCATATCTATCCGGTAAAAACAACCTTAAATACTTCGCCATGTCAATAGGTGATCTCGATAATAAAAGAATAGACGACTTGATGGAAATGGTCGAGCTCAAGAACAGAGCAAACGATAAAGTCAGGGAATACTCTATGGGGATGAAACAGCGACTCGCTGTAGCCCTGGCTCTTTTAAACGACCCAGAGCTTATAATTCTCGACGAACCTACCAACGGGTTAGACCCCTCCGGCATTATTGAGTTCAGAGAACTTATTCGTACCATGAACAGGCAGGGTAAGACCATATTTCTTTCAAGTCATCTTCTGCACGAGGTGGAACAGGTTTGCACACATGTTGCTTTGATAGATAAAGGCAGGATTTTAGCCAGTGGTTCTGTGAAAGAGCTACTTGGCAACCGCAAGTCGATCCGGCTTATGGTTTCCGATGTGGAGAAGGCTGTTGTCATACTGCAAAATAATGATTGGGTAAAATCGGTTAAAAAAGAAGGAGATTCTATAATTGTCGAAGCTCCCGAGAATAAAACCGCAGATATCAACGAACTGCTTACGGGAAATGGTATTCACGTCTTTGAGATGCAGAAGTGTGAAAACTCGCTTGAGGATTTCTTCCTTAAAACTATAGGCGAAAAGGAAATCGCAAACAACATGGAGGAAGAAGATGTTTAAACTGGTTAAATCAGACCTGTACAAGACATTGAAAAGGTGGATGCCCTATGTTCTGCTGTTGGTTCTTCTCGGATATATGACATATGTCATATCGTCTGATTATTCCTATGCAAAAGGAATTTTTGAAACTCACCCGGAGCTTACTTATTCCGACTATGCTAATGCCCTGGAGCAGACAGACGAAAACGAAGCAATGGTTACTATAACCTATCCATATAAAGATGATAGCGGTTACACAGAAATAGGTTTATCAAAATTGATATTGAACGAGGTAATTTTGCCTGATGCCATGAGTAGTAAATTTAGTTATATGTCGATAGCCGGGACACTATTATTAATACTCACCGCCTCGGTTTTCGGTACGGAATACAAATGGGGAACAATCCGGCAAACGCTGGCAAGGGGAATCCCACGTAATAAATATCTTGGCTCCAAATTTTTAATGCTATCGATTATAGCACTGGGCTTTGTTCTTATCGCTACTATCCTTGCTTTTATTGCCAGCGCTGTAACAACATGGCTGATCACAGGTGGGATATCATGGGACTTTCTGTCCTTCAGCTTTATAGGTGGTATATTAAAATCGATTGGTCTCATTTTATTTGTCATATTAGTTTATATTACATTTGCCGCTCTTTTTACCGTCCTTTTCAAGTCATCGACGACAGGTATGATAACAGGATTACTCTTTTTTCAAATCGAAGGCTATATTGTTATGTCGATGATGAGTACCAGCTATGCTATTTCAGATTCAGGTATAACAACAACTCTGGCTAACCCTCCCGAATGGCTAGCATATACAATAGGATATAATATCCAGTATCTATGGGCGCATATATCACCAGATTCTGCTAACGAGTATTTGTTACAGCAAACACTTACAACGGGAGGACAATCTGTTTTGGTATTATCTTTTTTTTGCATTATTTTTGTTCTGGCAAGTTTTTACATTTTCCGAAGGCAGGATTTAACCGCAGATTAAAATATGAATGCCACATATAAGGCGAAATCACAAAGGAAGAACTGGATGAGATAAAGAGAAACTCGGAGTAGCCAAAATAAAAATGCAACCTTTTGGTGAAATGGGGTTATCTATTTAAAGGGGGAGGTTTTAAATGAATACAAAGTGGAAAGCGGTTTTTACCTCGACGATTACTTGTCTTCTAGTACTAATATCTTTTATTTCGATTTCTTGTTCCCATCCAGACCCTATGTTCAATATCGGTAATAGCTACGATGAGACTGTAACAGTCTACTTCGAAGGGCAAAAAATGGGTAAAATCAATTCTGGGGAGAGTAAAATATTTTACCCTAATGAAGTATTAGACACCGATAATACAGATTTACTGGTAGAGTTAAAATCCGACTCAGGCGAGGTACTTTTCTCTAAATTATATACATGGGAAGAATTATCGATTGTACTTGAAAGCGTTAAAGGTGACCCTTATTGGATAGGGAGTGAGGAATAAATACTCTTAGGTGAAATCTCAAAAGAAGAACTGGATGAGATAAAGAGGAATTTGGAGTAGCAAAAATAAAAATACAACCTTTTACTTTTAAATCCTTTATATAATAAAGGGCTTCTTCCATCTCGTAGGAGGTGTGATATGAGAATAAACAGGCTCTACGGAGTATGGCAGGTCAATCGGCTTATGCCCTGTCCTTTTGGCACAGGGTTTGGGCAGGGGGATAGTTTATAAGAAAATAACTTTATAAAGGATAAAGGAAAGTGAAAAAGAAATTTAAATTAGTATTTTGTCTGATATTAGCTGCTATTTGCCTTTTTACTGTACCCGCAACTAATATCTTAGCTGCGGGGTCAGAGTATAATAGTGAATCGGCAGCAGTTCAAACTCTTTACCAGAAAATGGTTCAAGCACAAGAGAAAGGTGTTGATATCAATGATTTTTTAAGACATTATCTACGACAGAACAAAAGCTCGCTGTTAAAATTCTAACTCCTGCAAAAGAGGAAGTGGAAATAAATACTACGAACACTAAAGATGAACAATCTACGGTTACAACAACGAAGAATCTTAAAAATTTTTTTGGTATGACTATTTGCTCATATACTCAAGAAATAACCTGGCGTTATGATGGCACATATATTACTACGCCTCCCCAATGTGTAATGACAGGTCAAACTCATATGTGGGGATGGGTTTACAATGGAGTCACTTCTTCAGATGAATGGGGAGGTCAAGGTTACACTTATTATCGTGCATATAGTCAAGCCAGTTTTACTCTTAACATTTATGGGTTGATACAGGACTCTTGGTTTCCCGTAATCGATAAAACTGTTAGGGGGACTGGGGATGTTGATTAAACCTGTTAATATTGATTCTTTTAAATAAAATGATATAGACTTACACTTGTGAGTAACTCTTTTTATTACTCACAAGTGTAAATTAAGAGAGGAGCTTCAAATGGTTGCTTTAATAAAAGATAATAAGTGGATAATAATATTAAGCTCAATAGCTATTCTAGCTATTATTGTTTTCTTGGGCCGATTTAGCATTCCGCTTCTAGGAATAATTTTGATTGTTTCCGGTTGTATTCTTCGTAAAAAAGGAGACCAAAGGCTCCAAATCTTTGGGAAAATATCTCTATTCGTAGGAATAATTCTAATTATCATTTCTGCTATTGTTCTTAGCTTAGTAATGCCTTGGAGTGAAACGGTTACGAATATCATAAGCTAGCTAATATTAAACAAGGTTAATTCTACTTACCAGTAAAAGGAGGAAATTGGAGTGAACCCCTGAAGCTGGACACTTCAGGTTAGGAATATCAGGAGGTACTGGCAGGGTCAGAGTATAATTGAAAGGAGAAAGGACCTTGCTATGAAAAGACAAAGGGCATTTAGTTTAGAATTCAAACGCCAGGTTGTGGAGGAATACTTAGGAGGCGAGGGTGCCGCTCAGCTCTGCCGCAAATATAATATTTGCTCCAGCCTGCTTTATCACTGGAAGGACATGTACAGTCGGGGCAAATTCAACAATGAGCCCACTGAAGCAGGTGCCTTAAAAGACCGGGGAGAGAAGTTGGAGAGGCTGGTCGGCAAGCTGACCCTGGAGAATGAGGTTTTAAAAAAAGCGTTTCAGAACAGCCTCAATCGGTCTCCCAGAAACGGCAAAGCATCAGGATATGGGGATGCCTCGGCATTGCCATCTGTTGGGGGTGTAAAGTGATGAAACTGGCAGCAAGTAGTTTTTATTATAAGCCAATAGACAAGCCCCAGAAAGCGCAACAAGATGCGGACTTGAGAGACAAAATTGAGGCTATTTGCCTTGAGTTTCCCCGTTATGGTTATAGGCGGGTGACTGCGGCCCTCAGACAGCAGAATCTTCGGGTGAACCACAAGAGGGTACTTCGCATTATGAAGGATAATGGGCTCCTTTGCCAGGTGAAGCGCAAATGGGTAAAGACTACAGATTCGAAGCACTGCTTCCCACGCTATCCTAATCTCATCAAGGGGATGGAAATCGGCTGCCTGAATCAGGTGTGGCTTGCAGATATTACCTATATCCGTATCCGGAACGGCTTTGTGTATCTTGCAGCGATACTGGATGCCTATTCACGGAAAGCAATTGGCTATGCTATCTCCACGAGCCTGGATGCCAGACTGGTGGTCAAGGCACTGGAGATGGCAGTAGCCAGGAGGCGGCCTGGGTCAGGTGTGATTCACCATTCAGACCAGGGGATCCAATATGCCTCAAGTGAATATGTGAACGAGCTCAAAAAGTACGGCTTTCAAATCAGCATGGCTCACGCTGGTAATCCCTATGAAAATGCCAGGATGGAAAGCTTTTTCAAGACATTGAAGTACGAGGAGGTATACCTATGGGAATATGAGACTTATCAGGAGGTGGTAGAAAGACTTCCCTATTTTCTTGAGGAGGTCTATAATCGAAAGAGAATTCATTCTGCCATTGGCTATCGGTCACCAGCCGACTTTGAAGAACTATGGTTTAAACAGAAGAATGATGCATTACCCAGCCAGAACCTCCTAACTCCATCTGTCCAATCATAGGGGTGCAGTCCATTTTACCTCGACGGATAGGAGGATGACTTAAACAAGAAATAATGCTAAGGGACAAAAATTAAAAATGAGAAAAGGTCGGTAAAAACTTGCACTATGCTTTCATAGGAGGAGGTATACCTATGGGAATATGAGACTTATCAGGAGGTGGTAGAAAGACTTCCCTATTTTCTTGAGGAGGTCTATAATCGAAAGAGAATTCATTCTGCCATTGGCTATCGGTCACCAGCCGACTTTGAAGAACTATGGTTTAAACAGAAGAATGATGCATTACCCAGCCAGAACCTCCTAACTCCATCTGTCCAATCGTAGGGGTGCAGTCCAAATTATGCCGGTTGCATCAATCGATGAGTTATTATTAACGATTTTGGTAACAATCGTTCCTGTCATAGTTATTGCTTCACTATCTATCCTGCTATACAAGCATTTTACAAAAAAGCGTAATAACACTGATTGATATGCCAAAGGAAAACTAAGGAGGGTTTGTAGACCATGACTATAACAAACAAAACAAGCTTCCGATATTCAAATGCTATTACCGGGGGAATACTGAGTATCATATCTGCAGGTATCTCTCTCCTGTGGATATTCGGTGTTTTGATTATCGACTATATTAGATATTATTCAGGTGATATTTCTTTCGCTCCCGGCAGCGCCTATTTCATGGCTTTCGGAGGATTAAGGTTAATCGCACTGATTGCGAGTGCACTTGCTATTACAGGTGGTATATATTCGGTAAAGAGGAAAAATCAGTGGATTGCTATGATCGGGGTTGCCGCCTCTATTTTTTGCTTCCCTGTGTCGATTTTAGGTATTGTAGCTACAATTATGCTGGTAATATCGATATCCAGAAAAGAATTTAAAACGGTAGGAAATCCTGTTTTAGAATGATAAAAAATTGAAACACTCCCCCTCGATAAAGCCAAAGAACGCTATGCTAAAGGCAAAATCTCAAAGGACGAACTGGAAGAGATAAAGAGGAATCTGAAGTAGAAAAATGCAACCTTTTACCTTGTGATATATCATATAAGTTATATAATAAACAGGGGTGAATCATTTATGAAACCATTTTGGGGGAATTTGCTGAGGATATTCGGTGTGATAATAATGATTATCGGTATTCTGCTCAAGCTTCCGAAACGTACTCCTCCGTTCGATACTGGTTTTATAATAGTGGTTATCGTCGCAGGGTTACTGCTTATTATCTTGGGAACCGTGTTGTTAAAACGTAAGCCTGAAAAGTAAATATAATTCTTATTCTTTGCAATGTTTTCATATCGAAGACATGATCAGAGAGTCTGAATGATATTATTGATATCATTATTTAAGGATTAATGGAAAGAGGTCGATATGTTTCTGAACCTTTGCATCGATTCAGGTAGGCTGCCGTCATTTAATTATACCGGCAGTCATTAGAGCCCGACCGGGTCGACATCGATAATCCAACCCTGGGGAATAACGATTTTTGAAAGCAGCGCAGCGGGATTAGTCCCTCTTAAAATGATTTGCCAGCGGAATCTGCCGCGCAGCCTTGAAATAAAAGCAGGGGACGGCCCGAGTATATCGATTCCGAATAATCCGCTGGATTCCATTTCAAAAGTCAGTAGTTTTTTCATACGTTCAGCTTCATTTAAGCACACTGCATCATTGGCATGGATATAAGTCATCTTTATCAGCTTCGAGAAAGGGGGATTTTTCAACTGTTTCCTGTATTCGATTTCCTGCCTGTAAAAAGCGGCATAATCATGGTTTAATGTAGCCTGTATGGCATAATGCTGCGGAATGTAGGTTTGAATGATTACCTTGCCTCCCGCTTCCCCACGCCCGGCACGGCCGGCTACCTGCGAGATAAGCTGGAAGGTTCTTTCTCCCGCTCTGAAATCAGGCAGGTTTAAACCGATATCTGCAATAACCACTCCCACCAGCGTCACGTTGGGGAGGTCCAGTCCCTTGGCTACCATTTGCGTGCCGATGAGTATATCGGCTTTATGATTGCGGAAGGTATCCAGGATTTCCCGGTGTGAATTTTTACCTCTGGTACTGTCGCTGTCCCAGCGCAGCAGCCGTGCCTGAGGGAAGGCCAGGGCAGTTTCCTGCTCCAGCTTCTGTGTCCCCAGCCCCATATATTTGATACGCAGGCTGTGGCATTCGGGGCAGTTTTGCGGGACCCTTTTTTTATAATTGCACTGGTGACAAACCAGACAATTATTATCCGAATGGTAGTTCAGGCTCACATAACAGTTGGGACAGCGCAATACCTTCCCACAATCACGACACTGAACGAAGGTAGCAGCCCCACGGCGGTTGAAAAAGAGAATGACCTGCTCCCTTTTATCAAGAGCCTTGCTTATTTCCGACCTCAGCAGGCGGCTGAAGATACTGGAATTACCTGTTTTCAATTCTTCTCGCATATCCACTATACCCACCTGCGGAAGGGGGGACCCCTCGCTGGGTGTAATGCGCTGCGGCATCTCCAGGAGCCGGTAATCGCCTTTCTGCGCATTGTAAAAGGTGGTTATATCAGGAGTGGCGCTGCCCAGAATAACGACCGCCTTATTGAGTTCAGCGATTTTCAGGGCTACATCCCTGGCATGATATCTGGGCGAATTGTCCTGCTTGTAGGTCCATTCATGTTCTTCATCGATGACAATAAGCCCCAGCTCGGGTTGGGGGGCGAATATGGCACTGCGCGACCCTATTACCACATCAAATTCGCCATTCTGTATCTGACGCCACTGGTCGAACTGCTCTCCCAGTGAAAGCTGGCTGTGGATAACAGCCACCCTGCAGGGAAAGCGTGAGATAAAACGGTCCAATATTTGCGGTGTCAGGGCAATCTCGGGAACCAGCACAATTCCTCGTTTCCCCAATTTAACGGTTTCGGCAAGCGCCTGCAGATACACCTCGGTTTTACCGCTGCCGGTTACACCGTGCAGAAGGAAGATTTCAGGGTTATTGTACAGCAGGCTTTTTTTAATCTCATTAAAAGCGGATTCCTGTTGCGAAGTCAGCTTCAGGGGGGAGGATGTTTTTATATTATCATAATAACAGAGCGGCTGGCGCTTTACCTCTATCTCCTCTATTTTAATATATTCTTTGTCGGCAAGTGCTTTGATGGCCTCCTTCTGGCATCCGGTCTTCTTGCGTACTTCCGACAAAGTAGCGCTTTCAACCCGTGTTAGAAGCTCCAGTACGGCAGCCTGCTTGACAGCCCTTCTCGCATATAGTCGAGCAATTTCCTCATGGGCCATCTCAACACCTACTGCCAGGCTTAACCGGGTTTCTTTTTTAGGTTTGACTCGTACAGGTCCTGTTTCGTAGCTTCTGATTACCAGATTGCGTGACAGCAATTGTGAAATCGCCGAGCGGGACGTTTTTATCCCCAGGGCCTTTTCCAGTTCCTTAACGGGTACTTTCCCCCTTTTTTTTAGAAGCTCGATGATTTTCTTTTGGGGTGGCGTCAGACGAGACAAATCATGCTGTTCGATGTCATCGATATTTGAAATACAGGCTATCGTCCTGCGCTCGAATCCGGGAGGCAGCATGGTGGACAAGGCATCGAAAAGAGGGCATATATAATAATCGCATATCCATCTGCCAAGCTGTAATTGCTGTTTCGAAAGCACCAGCGGCGGTTCTATGATGCCGATTATATCTCTGGTTTCTTCAACGGACGGAAGGTCATTAACTTCAATAACTATTCCCTGCAGTGTTTTATTACCGAAAGGCACCCAGACGGCCTGACCTGTTTGAATACCCAGCCCTTCGGGAATAGAGTAACTGAAGGTTTGTTTCTGAAAAACCGGAGAGTCGACACAGACCTCAGCGAAAGACAAAACGCACACTCCTTAATCGAAATGGCGGCAATTCTCTAATTAAAACAGCAGGCTCCGGGTAAAACCCTGAAAACCTGCTGCTGTCTTAGCTACTTTATTTGATGCGTTTTTCTTTAATGCGGGCAGCCTTACCACTGAGATTGCGCAGATAGAACAGCTTGGCGCGGCGTACTTTCCCATGTCGGGTTACTTCTACTTTGGCAACCAATGGGGACATGAGCGGGAAGGTCCGCTCCACACCTACACCGTGGGATATACGCCTGACGGTAAAGTTACCTCCATCAGCCCTGCGGCATATTCTGATTACTATGCCCTGAAATATCTGGATGCGCTCCTTATCGCCTTCTTTTATCAGGCTGTGCACCTTGACCGTATCTCCGGGGGAAATCTGGGGGATTTCCGGATTGGATTTTACTTCCTCTATTAATGTTTTGACATTCATTATTACTCAGAACTCCTTAACTGTGTTTATTAAATCATTATCGGTGAAATTTTTCAAGTTTACCGAAGGCTGGCTCTTCGATGGGCATCATTTGTCTTCCGAGAGTATGTCGAGCCTGTCCTTGATGAACTGCCTTTCCTTGTCGGTCAATTCAGCTTTATACAGCAGTTCGGGGCGCCGCAGGGCAGTTCGGATTATTGATTGCTCCCTACGCCATCTGGCTATCTCTCCGTGATTGCCGGAAAGCAGGATTTCCGGAACTTCCCACTCCCTGAAAACAGGCGGCCTGGTATATTGCGGATATTCCAGCAGCCCGTCGGAGTACGAGTCACCTCTGGCTGATTCAACCGAACCCAACACCCCCGGGATAAGCCTTGTTATCGCATCAACAATGACCATTGCCGCCGTTTCTCCGCCGCTTAACACGTAGTCGCCGATGCTTATTTCATCCGTTGCCAGATATTTATTTACCCGCTCGTCGACACCCTCGTAATGGCCACAAATTATTATAAGCCTGTCGAATTGGCTCAGCTCTTCGGCCACCTTCTGTGAGAATAACCTGCCCCTGGGGGTAGTTAATATAATGGGAAATTTTTCATTGCTATCGCCTGTCTGCAACTGTATGCTGTCCACCGCTTCAAAGATAGGCTCTGGCTTCATAACCATACCAGCGCCGCCGCCGTAAGGATAATCATCGACGATGTGGTGTTTATCGTGAGTATAGTCACGTATATTATAAATATTCAATTCCACCAGCTTGTTTCCGATAGCTCTTTGAAATATGCCGGTGCTGGAAAAATCCTCGAACATTTTTGGGAAGAGCGTCAGAATATCGATACGCAATTATTTTCTCCTGATGCTGACGACCATGTTTTTATTCAGAGCCTTTTGTGCCGTCAGGCGAGTACTATTTTACCATAAACAGTTTGGCTTGAATAAATTATCCCTGAATTTAAAAAATTCCCCTATAAAGTATTGACAAACACAGGTATAAATGTAGTAGAATGGTAGAAAGTGGTGGAAAGTGGGAGAAAAAGGGATACAAGAGGGTGCTTTTTCTGAGCGGTGGGAAATACGGGGTAAAAGCGGGGCAAAATAAAAGGGTGTATGGAAATGTTTTTCGGTGAATTTGGCTACAGAATGGATGAAAAGGGGAGAATACCCCTGCCTCCGCGCTTCAGAACACAGCTGAAGGATGGGCTGGTTTTGATACCAGGCGCGGAAAATTGTATTACCGCATATACCCTATCCGAATGGAGTAGAATAGCCGAAGCGCTTAACAGCAGGAGCGTCGTTACCCACAGCAAACTGAGGAAATTAAACAGGGCTTTATTCTCTATGGCTTATCATATCAATGTCGATGGGCAGGGGAGGATAAGTTTGCCCGTGCAGTTGAGAGAAAATGCCGGGATAAACGAGGATGTGATTGTGGTGGGCGCCAATAACTATCTTGAATTTTGGAACAAAGAAGCCTGGGAGAAAGAAAAAGCCAGCAGCCGCGAACAGGTTTGGGAGTTGATTGAGTCCATAGATGAGGATAAAGGGGCTTAATGCTGATGAAGTCGTATAAAGTTCATGTCCCTGTAATGCCAAAAGAAGTTATCGAAGGGCTTGCGGTTCAACCCGGCGGGCGCTATATCGACTGTACCGTTGGAACGGGCGGCCATGCCAGCGCTATCCTGAAATACAGTTCGCCCGGTGGGCAACTCCTTGGTATCGATGCCGACCCCTCGGCAGCAGAGGTAGCTCGTAAAAGGCTTGCCGGATATGGGAATTCGGTAGTGATAGTCAACGATAATTTCGTTAACCTGGAAGCGATATGCGCCAGATATGATTTCATACCGGTTCACGGCATATTGCTGGACCTTGGTCTATCATCCTTGCAGCTCAGCGATAGTGGACGCGGCTTCAGTTTTCAGTATGCTGCTCCACTGGATATGCGTTTCAGTCCCGACCAGAAAATCACGGCAGCAGATATTGTTAACCACTATTCCGAAGAGGAATTGGAGCACATTATAAGGAATTATGGAGAGGAGCCGAATAGCCGTCGGATTGCACGTTTTATTGTAAATGAGCGGCCTATAAGCACTACTATCGAACTGGCAAAGGTGGTGGAGCAGGCCACTGGTTTTAAAAGGGGAAGGATTCATCCAGCGACCAGAACCTTCCAGGCTCTGAGAATAGCTGTAAATAATGAACTGGAAAACCTGCAGGCGACTCTGAAACAGGCGGTAAAACTGCTTGGTTTTGAGGGCAGGCTGGTGGTCATTACCTATCATTCGCTGGAAGACCGCGTAGTCAAGCAGTTTATGCAGCGCGAGTCAAAAGAGTGTGTTTGCCCGCCGGAAGCTATGGTTTGTACCTGTCGTCATACCGCCAGTTTGAAGCTGGTTAATAAAAAGGTAATCACTCCTTCGGTTGAAGAGATCAGCCAGAATCCGCGCAGCCGCAGCGCCAAGCTGAGAATTGCCGAGCGCACCGCTGCTCATCTGGAATGGGGGGGAATAACGGAGAGGACGTACGATTCTGGAGAAAATGATAACAGCTCCAGACAAAGACCTTCCATGCTGAAAGAGATATTCGGTACGTCCTTGAGCTTATAAATTGAAAATTCGATGATCTCTTTGTACAGGGAGGTCTCAAATATGTGAAAAATAAAATTAATTATACGGTAACAAAAAAAGGAGAGGAGGAACCAGATGAATAAGCGGTCTATAATTACTTCTATCGATGTTGGCACTACCAAGATATGCACTACCATAGCCGAAACAACGGGCAATGGTGATGTTTATGTTGTCGGTGTTGGTATTACTCCATCAAACGGTTTGCATAAGGGGTTGGTTGTCAATATCAACGAAGCCAAAGAAGCGATTCGAAGCTCGGTCAGGAAGGCGGAGCAATCCTGTAATTACAAGGTCGAGTCGGCCTATGTAGGGGTTACGGGGAGGCATGTGGATTCGGTAAACAACAGGGGGGTGGTGGCCATAACTCGCAATGACCGGCTGGTAAGACCCGACGACCTGAAGAGGGTACTTACTAATGCCCAAAACATCAAAGTCCCCAGTGACAGAAAACTATTGCATGTTATACCCCGCGGCTACTCTGTGGATGGACAGGTAGGTGTCAAGAACCCGGTTGGAATGTATGGCTTCAGATTGGATGTCGAAACTCATATCATTACTGCAGCGGCAACCTCGGTACAGAACCTTGTCAAATGCATCAGGGGCATAGGATTGGATATCGATGACCTGGTATTGGAGCCACTGGCATCGAGTGAGGCGGTGCTGACAGAGGATGAAAAGCAGGTCGGTGTAGTGCTGGCCGATATCGGCGGAGGCACCACTGATATCTGCATCTTCAAGGATGGCAGCATCTGGCATAGTGCAATCCTGCCAGTTGCCGGTTATCAACTGACACGCGATATTGCCATCGGTCTTGGTTTACCATTTGAAGTTGCCGAAGAAATGAAGAGGCGTTATGGCAGTGTGATGCCGGTCTATGAAAGCAAAATCGATGCTAACAGCCCGATATCCGAGGACGGTCATGGTGTATCTTATAATGACCTGTGTGATATCATCAGGGCCAGGGTTGAAGAAATCCTGAGGCTTATCCTTCTTGAAATGCCCGGTTCGGATTATGAGTCGCTGGTTCCGGCTGGTCTTGTACTTACCGGCGGCAGCTCTAACCTTTCAGGGATAGAGGTTCTTGGGCGTGACATATTAAAGTTGCCCGTCAGGGTAGGATTACCCAATCATGTATCCGGCATTACAGATTCATTAAACGATCCTGCTTATGCTACCAGTGTCGGCCTGCTTTTATGGGGTGCCAAAAACAAGGACACCAAAAAACGGCAGGGCAACTGGTTTGCCGACAGGATGAAACAGGTTACCAGCAAGCTGGTACAAATATTTAAATAAATATACATAGAAGGGTAGGAGGATAAAAATGGCTAAGACAAGTTTTGTACCAAATCCAGCAAAAATTAAGGTTATCGGCCTCGGTGGAGGCGGTTGCAATGCTGTTACCCGCATGGTCAGGGAAGAAATACAGGGTGTAGAGTTCATTGCAATGAATACCGATGCTCAGGCTCTGGCTCTAACAGAGGCTCCCATCAGAATCCAGCTCGGAGAAAAATTGACGAGAGGGTTGGGTGTCGGTGGAGACCATCTGAAAGGTCAGAAAGCAGCGGAGGAGAACAGAGACGAAATCAGAGAGATTATCGCCGGCGCAGACATGGTTTTCATCACCGCAGGTATGGGCGGTGGTACGGGAACTGGTTCGGCGTCGGTAGTGGCAGAGGTTGCCAAAGAGAGCGGAGCTCTCACCATCGCTGTTGTTACCAAACCGTTTACATTTGAAGGGGCGCATCGTTCTGAGGTGGCTAAAGATGGCATTGCCAAATTGCTTCCCAAAGTCGATACTCTTATCATCATCCCCAATGACAGATTGCTTGACCTCTGCGACCAGAAGACAGGCGTCGACAGTGCTTTCAAGATGGCTGACGATGTTTTGAGACACGGTGTACAGGCTATCTCAGAAGTCATCACCGTTCCGGGCGTTATCAACCTGGACTTTGCAGATGTTAAAGCAGTTATGAAAGATGCCGGCCCGGCATGGATGTCCATCGGCCGCGGCTCCGGTAAGAACCGTGCCGTTGATGCCGCCAAGGAAGCTCTGGCCAGCCCGCTGTTGGACGTCACCATAGATGGCTCCAAGGGCGTCCTTTTCAACGTGGTCGGCGGCAGCGACCTTACGCTCTATGAAGTAAACGAAGCAGCTGAGGTTATCAAGCAGGCGGTAGACCCGGATGCCAATATCATCTTCGGCGTTGCTCAGGACCCGAGCATGGGCAGCGATGTGAGAATTACTCTCATCACAACCGGCTTCGTTTCCAGAACCGAGTTTTCGGATAACAAGGAAGAGGATGAGATAACCAGACAGTTGAAGAAAATCAAAACCGAAGATGAACTGGATATCCCGTCGTTCATCAGACAGCCGCTTTACAGCAAGCAGCGCCAGGCTGTAACTCCGGTTGACAGAGTTGTTCACAACGAGAAGAAATCAAGGATGTGGTTTCAATAGGTCGATAGTATAAGTCGAATACCTTAATCGAATAAGGATTTAAAAGCCGCAGGTCGCAAAAGCCTGCGGCTTTTGTGTTTACTGTCGTGTTGAGTTCGTGGCAGTCCCTTAGCCGTTCGTGGTGAGCCTGTCGAACCATAACGGCGGCGACTTAGTTATATCCCGCCTGTTGCCGCAGATACCTTTATGCTGCTTCTCCCCGCTGCCCCGGATTCTTCAGTCACCCCTTGTGACTTCTGAATGACAATTTAATTTTAAAACCGCAGGGATGACTATTGCCCGTCCCTGCGGTTTTTATTATCGGCGATAATCAAAATGTCGCACTTTGTATTAATAAAATACGCTATTTACGTTTAAATATCACAATTCGCTGCAATTATTTGTTCATTATTTTATGGTAGCATGAAGATAAAAGGAACAAAATGCAACCTTTTCGATAAAAACTGGTTATCCTTATAAGAGCAGTAAAAAATATTTTTGAAAAAACAGGGTTTTGTTCAGGTTGTGTTAAGGTTGGAGTGGTATAGTATAAAAGGCGGGAAAATAAACAAGAAAATCGTATTCCTGCTACCAAACCGGGTGTTTTTGCAACAATCTCCATGCTCTCCGGCATCATAAGTATACTACTGCCGGTGTTATTAATGCTTATGACACTGATTCCAGGGGGAGGTTCTGATTTTGCCCATAGCCTGAGGGACGGTGTTGTTTTGTATGCTCTTGCGGTTTTGCTTCCGGTTATTTGCCTTTTAGCTGTCGTATCCGGTATCGCAGGAATTAAATGGGAGTAAATCTATCTTATCCCACTCTTTGCTCGAGCTTGAGCTGCCAATCCTGATAAACTATACTATTAAAAAGATAAATTAAGAGGAGCAGCGTAGATGTCGCTGGATTTAAACCAAATCGCTTCACAGGTTGAGAAAATGGCCGTTCATCTTGATGTCGATGATATGGAAAGGCAAAAGCATCTGGCTAAAGCGATGTCACTCCTCTGCGACAAATCTATCGACCTGGATGGATTAAGAAATAAAATCGACACGGGTAAAACGAGCTGGATGCCCGCCGAGCCTGTAGAAAGATTATCCAATCGGTATTCCCCCCCATCTACTCCCGACAACTTCGCCGTGGCTGCTGCCGACGGCTCACAGGTAGATGTTGACCGCCACAATTCGACACGCTATTTTCTTGTCAATATCGGAGGTGCCTATCTCAGATACGGAGAGAATGCGGATGCCGTTCTGGAAAGCCTACCCTACTTATACTTTGATAAAGCCGACCTTGTTATGAAATCACCGGATGGCATCAGCCGTGAGATTCCTGTTGAAGGCAGCCTGCTGGGAATAAAGCGCGACATAGAAGAATTAAAGCATCTTTCAAAAATGGCAGCATTGCTGGAGGAGGGATTACCTGCCCTGCTACTTGCCGACGGAACACTTATCCGCTGGAATCTCATGAGCAAGGATATACCGGAATTTGTCGTCGATGAATTTTTAGAGCAGGGATTCCTGAAATGCCTCGATGAAATTAAAAAGATCGGTGAGAACAGGAAGATTGCCCTGGCAAGTTACATCAGCTTCCCCCGTTCTTCTGATGTTGTCGATACGCTCCGCATAGCCCTCTGCCCTCATGAGCCGGTTAACTGCGACAAGTGCCGCAGGAACAATCCCGCGGGAGATTATGAGTGCAGTGCGGTTGACGGAATACAGGATAAAGACCTGTTTCAAACCCTGCTCGATAACGGAGAGAGGTCAGCTCTGTTTATCAGCCGTTCATCGATACAGAAACGCTATGGCATTCACCGCATTCACTTTTATTATGTAAAGATAGAAGATGAAATTGCCCGCATAGAGATACCCCAATGGATTGCCGAAGATAACACCCTGCTGAGTCTGACACACACATTGATTCTGGACCAGTGCAGGAGAGGGCAGGGTTATCCGGTGGCACTATCCGAAGCCCACGAGCAGGCGGTGGTAACTACCGCCGACCGCGAAAACCTGCAAATGCTGGTGGAATCCACCCTCTCCGGAAAAAATATAGAGGTACACAGGTCTGCTAAAAGCCTCAGCAAGAGGACAAGATGGATATAGACATCGAACGTTCAAGTAAAAACAACGCCAATAAAACATCCAGCCTGCTGATACGCATCGGCAGAACCATAACATTTATCGCAGCCGTATTTTTGCTGGTAATGCTGATAAGTGAAGGTTCAGTCAGTGGGACTGCAACACCGGATTTATCAGAAATCCTGCTCATAATATTCGCTGTTATAGCCCTTGCAGGATACGCCCTGTCATTATGGAAGATAAAATATGCCGGCATCCTGCTCGTGGCGGTGTCCATTGCATTCGGGGTAGATATCGCCTATTATCTAAACACTGAGCAACTGGCCGCCTGGACCATGATGGGGCTCCCCCACCTTATTGCCGGAGGGATGCTTCTGCTCGGCTGGCGGATGAAGAAAAAATCATAGACGTAGCACTATAAACCGACCTTCAAATTCCCTTTTCAAGATTAAAAAGATAAAATTAAAAAAGTGATGAAAAAATTATTTCTGGCAATATTGATATCATTTACTTTGCTTGCGACTTCCTGCGGCTACCTGTTTATTCCCATGGAGGGTTATATCTATTCCGAAAGCGGGGCAGTTATAGTTGGTGGGGATAACAAACCCATACAGCTTCTAAACAACGAGGACGCCGACAATCCCTCCTGTGATGAGCTGATAGCCTTTATATATGCGGATGATACCAATACGCTGCCGTACATAAAGGGCGGCCCCGAAGCCTTTGTATGCAGTGACTTTGCCGAAACCCTGCATAACAATGCCGAAGCCGCAGGAATCAGAGCAGGCTGGGTCGGCACCGATTACGCCGACGACAGCATCGGACATGCTGTAAATGTTTTCGAAACCACCGATATGGGGCTGGTATTTATAGACTGCACAGGAGAGCTGGTCAAGACATGGGACACAGACCATTATGTCTATGAAAGCGAGGTAGACCCTTATTATGACCCGACGAAATGGGATACGATAGCTTATCTTGTCGTTGGGAAAGAGTATGGGCATATCGGCATAGATGAGGCCGAATCACTGGAGTACTCATTCTTTGAAGACTATATCGAGCGCTGGGAGACTTATAAAACACTGCTGGCAGAATATAATGAAGAAGTCCGGCTATACAACGACGCTGTAAAAGGGAAGACATTTATTATCGGCTCGGAGGAATACGAATACATGAAAACCTGGGAAGCTGAGCTTATCGAAATGGAGCAGACCCTTGCCGACTTGGAGAGCGAGTTGGGGGATTACTACTACCTTCCGTCGAGCATAGTTTCCTACTATACTGTATACTGGTAGATAAGACGCAAATGAATTTTTGACCATTCCTGAATTTATTTGGCATTCTATCCTGAAATAGTAATATAATATATAAAATTTATATTAATCTGGTAAAGGAGAGTAGTGTATGCCTATCTGGTTTCCTATTGTAATACTTATTGAAGCGTTCTGGTTATTGAAAGAAACCAATTGGATGACCATCAGACTTCCCAGAATATAAAACAAAAGGCATTTTACGTGGACACGGAAGAAATAATAAGAGTGGGTGAGGTAACCCGGTCTGATACTGCCGGTTTTACCGCCCAGTGTTATGAGCTTGACCAGTTCCCCCCTCTGGGTGGGCTGGTCAAAACTCGAAATGCCGACACTGAAGTTTACGGCATTGTATTTTATGCATCCACCACCGGAATTGAGCCTGGAAGAAAACCTCTGGCGAGAGGGAAAAATGAAATCAGTGAGGAAACAGTCTATAAATCCAGCCCCCAACTTGCAAAACTGCTTAAAAGTGAATTCGAAGCGCTTATTATCGGACACAGGTTCGATAATAAGGTCTTCCATTATTTACCTTCCAAGCCTGCCCCTATTCACAGCTTTGTCTACCTGTGCTCGACACAGGATGTAAAGGAATTCAGCCAGTCTTTCGAATTTCTCAATACATTATTAAACAGCACCATACCCCTGCCGCATGAAGAATTGATTGGGGCGACTCTTCGCCGCATGAGTCCGGTACAGGAGGACCAGCACGCTTTCATGGTTGCAGCCGGCAAGCATCTCGCCACCATACTCAGCAACGATTTCAACAGGCTAAAAATAATTCTAGAGAGGATAAGGCAATGACCGCGGACGGGAAGAGAATGGGCATTGTCGTCTCCGGCTCTTCGAACAAAGGCGTCGAGGTAAGGCTCGACAGAAACACTTCGGTAGAAGATATGGTGGTCGGACGTTATGTAACTATAGAAGGGCAAAAACGCAGATTCTTCGGCATGATAACCGAAGTCATGCTCGGTGTGACAGACATAAGCCTGACACAGACGCCACCGGATACAACAGACACCTTTATCGCCGAAGTTCTCTCTGGAACCAGCACCTACGGGGCATTGCAGGTAATGCCCTACCTTACAATAGGCGGGGATATAAAAAGCGTGGTCGAAGGACCTCAACCAGTTAAAACAATACCCAGCCATTATTCGGCGGTGAATTTGGCTGAAGACCGGGATATAGAACTCGTTTTCGGGAAAGAGGATAAAGAGCGGTTCTGGATTGGCAACCCGCTGGACATGGAAACCAAGCTCTGTATCAACCTCCCCGAGCTGGTAAAACGCTCTAATGGAATCTTCGGCAAAAGCGGCACGGGAAAGACCTTCCTGACGCGCATGCTGCTTATCGGCATGCTGCAAAAAAGCGCCTGCGTCAATCTAGTTTTCGACATGCACAGTGAATACGGATGGGCAGGCACCAGCGAAAAGGGACGCAGCGTCAAGGCATTGAAACAGCTCTTTCCTTCAAAGGTTGCTGTATTCACTCTAGATGAGGAAAACTCGAGAAACCGCGGTGTCAGCACCGACTTCGTGGTAAAAATCGGCTACAATGAAATAGAGCCAGAGGATATGTCGCTACTGAGGCAGACACTGAATTTAACAGAACCAGCCATTGAAGCTATCTACCAGATGCGTCGCAAATTCGGAAATGAGTGGTTCATACGCACATCAGAGCTGGATGATTCGGAAGAGACTAAAGAGCTTTTAAACCGGATGAACATCCATGAAAGCACCTTTCAGAACCTTCAAAGAGGATTGAATACCATCAAACGGCTTCCGTTTATTGAGCGGCGCACGGAGCAGAATGCAGTTCAACGGGTTATCGAATACCTCAACCGCGGAATCAATGTCGTTTTAGAGTTCGGCAGATATACGGATATTACAGCCTATATACTGGTTGCCAATCTGCTCACACGCCGCATCTACTCTCAATACCGCGATAAGACCGAAAAGGCGCTGAGCGGCGCCGGCGAACCGCCGACCCCGTTGGTTATTACCATCGAGGAAGCCCACAAATTCCTCAATCCGGAGGTTGCCGACAGGACTATCTTCGGAATTATTGCCAGGGAGATGCGCAAATATAACGTTACCCTGCTGGTTATCGACCAGCGCCCCAGCGGCATCGACGAAGAAATAATGTCGCAGATGGGCACCAAAATCACCTGCCTTCTGGATAATGAACGCGATATGGACAGTGTGCTATCCGGAGTGTCGGGGAAAAGCGAGTTAAAAGCAGTGCTGGCAAAACTTTCGGCCAAGCAGCAGGCGCTTATTTTCGGGCATGCTGTTCCCATGCCGGTAGCCTTCCAGCCGCGTGAATATGGCAGCGCTGAATCCTATAAAGGATTCATGGATACAGCAAACGACCGCGAACAGGCCCAAAAGGATATCGAAGACCTCTGGTAAAAAATCGAGGTGGTATGTTATGAATAGAAAGGTCGGCATTGCGCTGGGGGGTGGAGCAGCAAAGGGATTTGCTCATATCGGAGTTCTCGAAATAATGGATAAGGAGCACATTCCCATCGATATGATTGCCGGCACCAGCGCCGGCTCCATCGTGGGAGCGCTTTATGCACAGGGGATGAGCGCCGCCCGTATTAAAGAAATCGTGCTGGAAATGGATTGGTTTAAATGGGTTCAGTTGGTAGACATCTCCATACCGAAAACAGGCTTTCTTGCCGGTAAAAAAATCAAGGAATTGTTAAAATCCATCATCGGGGATGTGGAATTTGCCGACCTCAAGATGCCTTTTGCCTGCACCGCTACCGACATTATGACCGGGGAAGAGATTATTATCAATAAGGGGTCGGTACTGGAAGCCGTCCGCGCCAGCATTGCCGTTCCAGTTGTATTTGCTGCTTCCCAGTATAAGGAGAGATTTTTAGTCGACGGCGGACTGGTAGACCAGGTTCCGGTCGATGTAATTAAAGATATGAATGCTGATATCACTATTGCGGTAAATGTCACCCCACGCATAAGCAGTATCAAACAGCGCATATATATAGACGAAGCGATGTCGTATAATCCCCCAGTAAACAAAAGCCCTAACATCTTGACCATCATGATGAACTATATGAACATTATGAACTCGCAGGCCGCCGAAGCCAGCCTTAAAAAAGCAGATATCATTATCGAGCCACGTCTGGCAGGCATCGGTTTTACCGATTTCAAGAAGGCCGAGCAGTGTATTCTCGAAGGAGAATTCGCCGGCATCGATGCCCTTCTCGATATAAAAAAGCTGTTAGCCTGTTAAATTTGGATATACCTGGTTCAAATTGATAAAAAGCCCTCTTCATTGTTATAATATGTTGTCGACATTCGATAGCATGGGCCCGTAGTTCAGTTGGGAGAACGCCTGATTTGCATTCAGGAGGTAAGGGG
>CAZJVO010000008.1:0-28534 GCA_964549815.1 uncultured Dehalococcoidales bacterium
CTCTGGTAAACAGGGTCGTCTATGATATAACTTCCAAACCACCATCGACCATCGAATGGGAGTAATCTAAAGAAAGGCGGTGTTATTATATGGATTCAATGACTAAAGGTGTACTGATATTATTAGCTGTATTAATTATCGGCGGTGCTTGTGCTACATTGATTTATTTCCAGGACGATATATTCGGGCCGCAAGTAACTACTATCACCACTACCGAGGTCAGCACCATTACCCCAACTACTACTATACCAGCAGATATGTCAGCAGACGAACTCAGGTACGTACAAACATTGAAGTCTTATGATTCATCACTGGTATCATGGATTAATAATATTAATAGCCTGCTGGCTGATCCACTTATTACTAACCAGGAATGGATCAATGGGATAGCAACTGCTTCAGGGAATGTTATCGGTCTCTATAATGCAATTACACAAATTTCCGTACCGAGTGGCCCTATGTCGCAGTTCCACAGTTACTATGTCAACAATGTGGCAAAAAATTATAACACTTCTATTCAGTATCTCACGGCAGCAATTAACGAGGGGAAAGCTGACGGCGCAAACATGGGCTACGCGAAGGCTTATATAGCAGCCGGTACGGCAGCGAGAACACAATTTTTTAATAGTTTAAACGACTACATAAATTCTTATAACTAATTCCACCGGATTACTACCGTGAAAGAAGCAGAAAAAAACGAAATCCGGAACTGGGTGCGGGAAGTTATGCCATTATACCGACAGACCGAAGTATTAGTGCGCAGTATTGCTCAAATAGATTCCGATGGGTTGCCCACAGATATCGAAAACATGTCCGATATTTTAATTTATCTGCCGCCGGTTCTTGACAGGATGAAAAGGATGCCAAAACCGAAAAGCAGCAAACTGCAGCATTTACAAAAAGATTTTAAACTGATGTTGAATGCATGTATCAAGTCTGCCAGATACAGATTGAAAGTTGAAAAGAAGTGGAACCGTTTGTGGTTTTCTACCGCCGTTTTCTGGACTAATTTAGCTATCAGTTTACAAAAGGCTCTATCCCCTGAAATGGAAAAGTTATTTCATAATTTTAGTAATGGAGGAGTTATCTGAAAGTACTGGTTGCAGGTAGCGGAGCCAGAGAACATGCTCTGATATGGAAGCTGGCTCAGAGCCCAAAAGTCAGAGAAATATATGCAGCTCCGGGAAACGCTGGAACGTCTGAGCTGGCACGTAATCTCGATATTAAATCAGGTGATATCGAATCCTTAGCCAATTTTGCTGCCGATAATAAGATAGACCTTACGGTAATAGGTCCCGAAGGGCCTCTGGCAGCAGGGGTGGTCGATAAATTTAAAGCCAGAGGGTTAAGAATATTCGGACCGGATAAAGCCGCTGCTCAAATAGAGGCCAGTAAGGTTTTTGCAAAGAACTTAATGCATAAATATGGGATACCCTGCGCTAAAAGTGTCAGTTTCTCCTCGTATGAAGATGCAAAAGATTATATCCTCAAGCATGATATGCCGGTTGTTATAAAAGCCGATGGGCTGGCAGCCGGAAAGGGGGTAACCGTCGCTGAAACCAGGGAGCAGGCATTGCAGGCGCTGACGGATATAATGGTTGAACGCCTCTTCGGAGATGCAGGCAACCAGGTTGTTATCGAAGAAAAAATGGTCGGCCAGGAGATGAGCGCTTTTGCTTTTGCCGATGCCAGCATATCACTGCCTATGGTTTCCGCATGCGACTACAAAACCGTTTACGATGGCAACAAAGGGCCCAATACCGGCGGTATGGGGTGTTATAGTCCCCCATTTTTCCTCACCCCCACACTATCGGCAGAGGTAACTGAAAAAATAATGAACCCGACTATTCGTGCCATGATAAAGGAAGGTAGGCCTTATCAGGGAGTGCTGTATGGCGGCTTGATGATTACTCAAGAAGGCCCTAAAGTTATGGAGTTTAATGCCCGCTTCGGAGACCCTGAAACCCAGGTGATTCTACCGCGCCTAAAGTCGGACCTTTGGGAGATAATGCTTGGCGTTACCGATAACAGGTTGAGCAATATGAAAATGGGATGTTCTGAAGAAGCCTGCGTCGGCGTTGTAATGGCTTCCGGTGGCTATCCCGGGGGTTTTAAAAAGGGATTCCCCATAACAGGATTAGGAGATGTAGATAAGGATATAATGGTTTTCCATGCAGGCACTAAACTTGATTCATCAGGCAGAATAGTGACCGACGGCGGGCGTGTTCTTACCGTAGTAGCAACTGGTAAGACCATCGCCGCAGCACGGGAAAAGGTTTATAATAATATCTCACGGATTCATTTCGAAGGGTGTCATTATCGCAGGGATATTGCCCTTTTTGAATAACGATGTAAAGGGGATTATTATGCCAAAAGTTGCTATTATAATGGGTTCTGAATCAGATGCCGAAACAGCAAAACCAGCCATCGATGCACTGAATATGCTGGGAATTGACCACGAAGTAAAGGTAATGTCGGCTCATCGCAAACCTGAAAGGGTGAGAGAGTTCGGCTTATCGGCGCGCAGTAATGGGATTGAAGTAATAATTGCCATTGCCGGCGGGGCGGCACATCTGCCAGGAGTACTCGCCAGCTGGACAACTATCCCGGTAATCGGTGTACCTGTTGCCAGCAGTGAACTAAAAGGTGTGGATGCCCTTTATTCTATAGTGCAGATGCCCGGCGGCATTCCTGTAGCAACAATGGCTATTGGAACGTCCGGGGCTAAAAATGCCGCTTATCTTGCTGCCGAAATACTGAGTTTGAAATATGAAAATATCCGGAAGTCTTATGAAGATTACAGAGCAGAACTGTCAAGAGACAAGGGGGAAGCAGGGAGATGATAGAACGCTATAGTCGCCCGCAGATGAAACAGGTGTGGTCGGACGAGAATAAATTTGCCAGATGGCTGGATGTTGAAATTGCTGTTTGTGAAGCATGGGCAGAGCTGGGAAAAATTCCCCGGAATGCCATTCCCAAAATAAAAATGGCGCGCCTGAATTTAAAACGCATGGAGGAGATACTTCAGGAGACGCATCATGATATGACAGCCTTCATCGGCGCTATCTCGGAGAGTGTTGGGCCTGAAGCCAGATATATTCACCTTGGTTTGACATCATCAGATGTTATGGATACCGCACTAAGTTTACAGCTCGTCGAGGCATCCAATATATTAAACGAAGACATAAAAGAACTACTATCGGTACTGGTAGAAAAGGCTATAAAATATAAATATACGGTTATGATAGGGCGCACTCACGGCATCCATGCGGAACCGACCTCTTTCGGGCTGAAGCTGGCATTATGGATTGAAGAAATGCAGCGCAATCGCCAGAGATTGGTCGAGGCTACCAAAATGATTGCCGTAGGCAAGATTTCAGGGGCGGTCGGCACATATGCTACTTTATCACCTGAGGTCGAAGAAAAGGCCTGTGCTAAATTGATGCTGCGTCCCGCCTCGATATCGAATCAAATACTGCAACGCGACCGACATGCCCAGTTCATTACTACTCTGGCTATAATTGGCAGTTCCCTGGAGAAATTTGCCACCGAGATTCGCGGATTGCAGAAAACGGATACCCGTGAGGTCGAGGAACCATTCAGCGAAGGGCAGACCGGCTCATCCGCTATGCCTCATAAGAGAAATCCCGAGCTCTGTGAAAGAATCTGCGGTTTATCTCGCTTGTTAAGGGGATACTCTGTAACCGCAATGGAAAATATCACTCTTTGGCATGAGAGGGATATCAGCCATTCCTCCACGGAGCGTATTATTATGCCAGATGCCTGTCTTGCGCTCGATTACATGCTTTCTCTGTTCACCAATATAATGGATGGACTTCTGGTTTATCCGAAGGCCATGGAAAAGAATCTTAACAAAACTAAGGGGCTTATATATTCCCAGAGAGTAATGCTAGCTTTAATCGATAAGGGCCTCAGCAGGCAGGAAGCATATAAAATAGTTCAGCGCAATGCTATGAAATCATGGGAGGGGGGCAGGGACTTCCTCAAGTTGCTTGAAGCTGATAAGGATATCGTTGCTATCCTACCGCCGGAGGAATTGGAGCCTTTGTTCGATTATAAATATTATTTAAGATATGTGGATGAAATATTCAAGAGGCTAGGCTTAACCGAAAACCAATGGAAAAAGAAGTACATGGCACTGGAACCCAAACAATTAGGACCGAGAGCATTATGAAAAACAAGCAGGACGTTTTGTTAAAAACAGAGCTGCCGCTGCCGCTATTTATACGAGGTAAAGTGCGTGATACCTATGACATGGGGAATTACATACTGATAGTCGCCACAGACCGGATTTCTGCTTTTGATGTAGTTCTTCCCTGTGGTATTCCCCAAAAAGGCAGGGTGCTTAATCAATTATCTGCCTTCTGGTTCGACAAAACCAGGGATATAGTTCCCAACCATGTCGTCACTGTAGTAAACGATTCCGATATGCTTAATGATTATCTGCCCAAAGAAAGGCAGGCTAAATTCCCTGCGTATCTAAATGGCCGCTCCATGCTGGCCAAAAAAGCCAGACGATTGCCTATCGAATGTGTGGTGCGTGGTTATATATCTGGTTCCGCCTGGAATGAGTACCGAAAAAGCGGCACTGTTTCGGGGGTGAAGATGCCTGATGGATTACTGGAAAGCCAGAAACTCGATAACCCGATATTTACTCCAACCACCAAAGCCGAACAGGGGCATGACCTGCCGATGACAATGGCTGAAGTAGAAGCTATGGTTGGAAAGCCTCTGGCAAACGAGATTAAGGATGCCAGCATCAGGATTTATAATTACGCCGTAGAATACGCCAAAACGCGTGGTTTCATTATCGCCGATACCAAATTCGAGTTCGGTATCGATGATGGAAAATTGATTATTATCGATGAGATGCTTACCCCCGATTCCAGCCGTTTCTGGGAAGCGGATAAATATAAGGTCGGGCAATCTCAGGATAGCTATGATAAGCAAATCGTAAGAGACTGGTTGACCCAATCCGGTTGGAATAAAGAGCCGCCCGGCCCCGTTTTACCTGACGAAGTAATAGAAAAGACGGCGCAGCGCTACATCCAGGCCTACGAAAAATTGACGGGGAAAAAGTTCAATTATTAGCTTTTAAGTTATCCTCGGTTGTCATTCAGATTTATCGAAACGACGTTTTTCCTTTTATAATCGATAATTCAAGCCGTTCGTAGTGAGCTTGTCAAACCATAACGGCGGCGAAAGTCGCATTGCATTTGGATCCTTCACTACATTCAGAATGACAAAAAAAACGTAGGGACGACCAGTGGTCGTCCGCCTTTATGTTTTCGTAACTGGCAGACGGGCAATGTCTGTCCCCGTGTGGTTAACGATAAAATGTCATTCAGAAGTCACAAGGGGTGACTGAAGAATCCGGGGGGAGAGACAGTACAGAGGTATCTGCGGCAACAGGCGAGAACACTTCATTAACCACCCATCACCAGATACTTCGTTCGACCACCACGAACTCAGTATGACAGTCAGGTATTGCCATTGATAAATATTGTGCGGGGTGATTTATATTCGCTTTAGTTTGACTACCTTATCACTTCGCAGGAATATCTGATTACAGTTGTCCCTTGGTGCTTGGCAACTCACCTGAAATCCTCGGGTCGATTCTGGTTGCGGCACCCAGCGCCCTTCCCAACGCCTTGAAGGTTGCTTCGGCTTTATGATGGTCGTTGGTTCCATAAAGGATTCTGGCATGTAGATTCATTCTGGCTTCCATAGCCAGCGTTTCCAAAAAATGGCGCACCAGGTCGGCAGGAAAGCCAAACAAATCGTTATCGCTAAAAGAAAGGTCTAATACCGCGTATCCCCGTCCGCTGAGGTCTACTGCAACACAAGCCAGGGCATCATCCATAGGCACACTGGCATCTGCCATACGTGTAATGCCGCATTTATCTCCCAGTGCTTCGCATATAGCCTTTCCCATGCATATGGCTACATCTTCCACCAGATGGTGGATATCATCCCCAGTGGCTGATATGGTTATGTCAATTAAACTGTGCTTCGATAATTGCGAGAGAAAGTGGTCAAAAATACGGTTTCCGGTGCACATTTCATACTCGCCGCTACCATCTATATCAAGTTTCAAACTGACACTGGTTTCTCTGGTTTCCCTCTTAATGCTGGAGATTCTATTCATTTTACAATCCCTCCCCTATTTGGTTAAGAGTTTGAATAAGAGCATCATTTTCTTCCGGTTTACCCACACTGATTCTTAAACTGTCTTTTAATAGCGGGGTATCGAAATAACGGACAAGGATGCCATTCTCTTCAAGTTTTTGCTGTATATCCTTTGCCTTTCCTTTTAATACGGCACACAGTATAAAGTTCGCCTTTGACGGATAAGGTTTAAGCCAGCCGGTTTTTTGCAACAGATTAAATAGCCTATCACGTTCGGAGGAAATAATTCTGACTTTATCCATCAGGTAAGCTCTATCTTTAACGGATTCAATAGCAGCTAATTGAGCGGCAACGTTTACACAATACGGCTCCTTTATCTTCAGAAGATAATCGGCTATATCCACAGGGAACATTCCATAGCCAATTCTCAATCCGGCAAGCCCCGCCCACTTGCTGAATGTCCTGAGCACCATCAGATTTTTGTATTTCCCCACCAGCGGGGCTACGGTCTCCCCTGTAAACTCGAAATAGGCTTCATCAACCAGCGTGGGTAATCCGATTTCAAGCACTTCCAGGATGTCCTTTTTAGGCATAATGGTCCCGGTAGGATTATTGGGTGTGGCAAGCAATATCAATTTGGTTCTGGGGGTAACTGCTTTCTTTACGGCTTCAACATTCACCATGAAGCTCTCATCCCGCAGCACATTGACAGTATTGCCATTCACAAGGTTGATAAAAAACTGGAACATAGCAAAGGTAGGAATACAGTTTATTACTTCGTCCCCCTTTTCAATAAAAAGCCTCATCAGCAGGTCGATTAACTGGTCGCTTCCGGCACTGGCGACAATATGCTCCATGGGAACACCCGTATATTCCTGGAGATATTTTCTTAATTCCTGCTGCCCCGAATCCGGATATATATGTATGCCGGAAAAATCAGCGAGCGCCTTTTTTACCCTTGGCGAACAGCCATAGGGGTTTTCGTTGGCATCCAGCTTGATTATCTTTTCAACTGGAACAGCGATTTTCCCCTTGAGTGTTTCAGGAGCTTTGCTCGCCGCATATCCGCCGAAACTCTTTAATTCAGGCTTTACGAATTTTTCTATACCTTCTGCTGACATATCAATCCCCTTCTTTGTATATCTTATATCCTATTGTAATCTTATTTCCACTGTTTTCGAATGTGCCTGCAACCCTTCCGCATCTGCAATTTCCATAGCTACCGGCCCCAGTTTTTCCAGTTCCTCTCTGGTTACCTTAACAAGGTTGGTATATTTAATAAAATCCGATATGTTAAGCGGCGAAGCAAATCTCGCAGTCCCGCTTGTCGGCAGGGCATGGCTCGGACCCGCCACATAATCACCCATAGCCACAGTGGGAGTATCCCCATAAAAAATGCAGCCGGCACTGGTTATTTTCTCAAGGTATAGTTCGGCATCCGCCATATCCAGGCAAAGATGCTCGGGAGCATATACATTGGCTAATTCAATGGCTTCACCCATGCTATCTACGATTACTATCACCCCATTATTTGCCAGCGATTCAGAAGCAATTTTACTCCTGCTTAAGTCCTGCAATTGGCTCTCAATTTCCCTTTCAACTGCGGTGGCAAGCGAAGGTGAATCGGTAATCAATATCGAAGAAGCCAGAATATCATGCTCTGCCTGAGCCAGGACCTCGGCCGCTATCAATTTTGCTCTGGCTTTAATATCGGCAATAATAAGCACTTCGCTGGGCCCCTGCAATCCATCTATATCTACTGTACCGAAAATCTGTTTTTTGGCCAGCATAACGAATATATTTCCCGGTCCGCATATTTTATCCACATTGGGAACGGAATCAGTTCCATAAGCCAGCGCGGCAATAGCCTGTGCGCCACCCATACAGAATACACGGTCAACCTCCGCAATACTGGCAGCCGCAAGTGTGACAGCAGGAATTTTTCCATCTCTACCGGGTGGGCTAACAAGAAATACTTCTTTTACGCCGGCAACCCTGGCGGGTATGGCAGTCATTAATACCGTTGATGGATAACTTGCCGTCCCACCAGGGGCATAAACCCCCACTCTCTCCAGGGGGCGGGCTATGGTTCCCGGTTGCATCTTCGATATGCCGCTGAATAAGCCATCCCTCTGTACGGCATGGAATGAACGTATCTGTTCTGCAGCTATCTTAAGCGCTTCAAGAAGGCCTCGATTTATACTGCGGTATGCTTCACTCACTTCCCTTTTCGATACCTCGATTGCAGGAAGTTCTACCCTATCTATCTTTAAGGTATAGCCTTTAATAGCAGAATCACCATTTTTACGTACATCATCAAGAATGATTTTTACCACCTGCTCGGGGTCTTCAGTCCCGAACATTTCCATCAGGCTTTTTTTCATTGACGGTGATATTGCATAGCTGCCGGATATTACTCCCCTCGACAGCAGGTTTTTAGCTTTTTCAAAACCCTTTACTATTTTCATTTCAGGGCATCTCCATGGCTTTCTTCAATGCTTTTATCAAAAAATCCATTCGTTCAACTTTTTTTGTATTGTTTATCTTTCTGGTATTACCTATGAGACAGGCCGTAGATTCGAATAATGTATCGATAATCCTCAAGTTATGACGGGCGATTGTACCTCCGGTTTCGGTATTCTCGATCAACAAATCAGCATCTTCCGGCAGGAATCCTTCCGTTGCCCCCCATGTCGGTATAATGCGATAGCTGTTTATACGATTATCTCTAACATAGCGGTCTGCGATATTGGTATATTCGGTTGCCACCCGGCAGGTAATCTGATTCCTGCTGCAATAATCCCGCCATGCGGATATATCTTCTATGGGTAGATTCTGGTCGATTACAGCCACTATTTTAACCCATCCGTATTTCAGGTCCAGCAATTCCTCGATGGGGCTGTTTGGAAACTGATACTTATGGTCGATCAGCCAGTCCCTTCCTGTAATTGCCAGATCAAAATTCCCATTCGCAATCTGCAACGGCATATCCTGAGGTCGGATAACTTTTATGAGATAGCCTTCCAGGTTGGTTGCCGGCCTGCGATTGCCTGTCTCCGACGGATAATCATCTACTTTTATACCCACCTTATCGAAAATACGGCGTACATGAGATTGTTGATGCCCATCCGGTAAAGCCAACCTCACCATATCGTCACCAACTTTGACAAAGGATTTACAGGCAGGTTTCTCCACCGTTTGCATTACAGCAAATGTTTTTGAAGAGCTCCTGTTGTTGCCCATCTTATCTGTCAGTGATGATAAAATATCGGCCATATTTTTAGATTTCAAACTATTGCTGTTGGCGATTAAGTATGCCCTGAAATCCACCACTCTGTTAATAGGCACAAGGCCTGCATCAAGGATATCCTTTTCCGATTTTCTGGGTATGAGAACGATTTCAGCATCTTCAGGGGGATAGACTTCAGCCCCACCCCACAACGGAAATATGCTGAAACGTTTAAGACGTAGCTTTAGCGCCAGCGCTTCTGCTAAATTGGGATACTCGCTGGCTATACGTGTAATGCCTCTCCTTGTAGATAGATTTACGGGGTCAGACAAATCCCCTGGTAAAGCGGCGGCATACAATGCACCTTCCCCGTACCCGAGATCGGCAATTTTCACAACGGAACTGCTGGGATATTTAATCAGCAACTCTTCAGTCCAATCCAGGCCGCAGATACCCAGATCATAATTACCTACTGCTATTTGTATCGGAATATCTTTTTCGTGTAATACTTTTATTTTCACATCGGGGAATTTCCTCGATTTTAATCGATAATAGCGTAATTTATCGTTGTATCCCTCAATTTCCCAACCTGCGCTTTCCAGAAGAGCCGCAGTATCGTTTAAAAGGCGTCCTTTTGGTAAAGCAATGTTAAGCGACATCTTCAGTACATCCCAGTAATGTTAAGATTTCATATTCAGCATCTGTTTGCAATTCTTCTCCACCGGCAATATCGGTCAGAACAAACCTTGGGCTGACACTATCAACTTCAAGTATCCACCCGTATTCTGTTTCCGCTTCCTTATCGAGTGCCAGCGAAACGATATATCCTAAATCACGCAGGGTTTCGGACATGGCAAACCCCACTTCCAGTGCCCCCGGTTTAATTTTAATCAGAATTTTATTTGCAGCTAATTCTGCCAGCAATTCCGGATCCAGCAACTTCGTCAGTTGCTCCATGTAAAGGGCAAAACCTGCTGCGGGGGTATTTTCCCCACCCATTTGCGGAATAAGCGCATCATATCTTCCTCCTCCTCCGACAACATTCTGTCCTATCAAGAGATGGAATATCAAACCGGTGTAATATTCGAAACCCTTCCCTGAAGCGAGGTCTATTCGATAATCGATTCCGAGCGTTTCCAGCTTTTCTACAATGCCTGTGAAATTATCAAGCGGAGCAGATATACCGGTCAACTTTTTCGAGGATAACGCCTTAATATTCTTTAAGAACCCTGAGGATTTCCCTTTCAGGCCAAGAAGCAGTGTCAGAGCTTCGACGACATCCGGTTTATCCACTTTAACTATGTCAAGAGCTGCGGTATCGCCTTCAAGTATGCGCGAAAAAATATCCGTCTTTTCTTCAGAACTCAGCTCAAGGCTGTCCAGCAGAGCCTTTATTAAACCAGCATGAGATAATTTGATCTTTATATCGGAGAGCCCCAGTTGTCTTAACACATCCAGCGATAATGAGAGGAGTTCTACATCCGAAAGAGCAGTGTTTACACCTATAAGCTCAGCCCCACATTGCCATCTTTCTCTTGATTTTTTCCCTGTTTCCTCAAACATAAAAACATTGGTCACATAGAACAGGCGTGCAAGACCGCTTTTCATATTATCGATATAGTATCTTGCCGCTGGAATTGTAGCATCAGGCTTTAAAACCACCCTTTCCCCACTCCAACCATCCCAATCCAGGAAGGAATAAACTTTACCCAGCATATTGGGAGTCAGGGTACCGGCGGAGGAAAAGAGGTAAAGATACTCCACTGTGGGTGTACGTATCTCATTATATCCCCAGCTGATACAGCAATCGCGAAAAGTATCCTCTACAAAACGAAAAGCCCGCATATCTTCGGGCGATAGGTCTCTGAAACCCCTGCATTTTTCTGCTTTCATATCCACTTTCCTTATTATTAGTGTGTAAATTCTACAATAAATAACGCTTCATATACAACCTCAATCCCTTTTGCATAAAAATGGTTGCAGATATTCATCAATCGGTTTATACTCTAGGCATATCGATTATTCCACCCTTTATCAGGCTCATATTTCATGTAAAGAGGAGGAACCTGTTTATAAGTGGATATATGGCTTATCATTGTCATTGTAGTAATTTCTGTTTTCTTAATCGTTTTTGTTGTCGAACGTATCATAGCAGCCCATAAAAGGCAGGTAACTACAGGAAAGGAAAGCCTGATAGGAAAGTCGGCCATAGTACGAAAGACATTAAATCCTGAGGGGACTGTGTTTTGTGAAGGCGAGATATGGAAGGCTATAATCGATAGCGGTATTGCAGAACCCGGAGAATATGTTGTTATCAACAGGGCAGATGGCCTTAAACTTTACGTTTCAAAAATTAAAGGAGGGAATTAAATGGATCTTTTCGGTATTATCATAATAATCGCTCTGGTTATATTCATCCTGTCGCTGTCCGTTAAAGTAGTATCCGAATATGAAAGAGGTGTTATCTTCAGGCTGGGGAGACTCATCGGAGCGAAAGGGCCCGGTTTATTCTTTATCATCCCCTTTGTTGACCGCATGGTTAAGGTGGATTTGCGTGTTGTAACCATGGACGTGCCCGCACAGGAAGTTATTACCAGGGATAATGTTACCGTAAGGGTCAATGCGGTTGTCTATTTCAGGGTAGTTGACCCCGAAGCATCTGTAGTTAAAGTGCTCGACCATATCAAAGCCACATCACAGATATCTCAAACAACCTTAAGGAATGTTCTGGGACAATCCGAACTGGATGAATTACTGGCACAGAGAGAAAAACTGAACCAGACACTGCAGTCGATTATCGATGAACACACCGACCCATGGGGAGTCAAAGTCAGTACGGTGGAAATAAAAGAGGTAGAATTGCCCGAAGCGATGAGAAGGTCGATGGCGGCGCAGGCAGAAGCTGAAAGAGAGAGACGTGCCAAAATAATCCATGCGGAAGGTGAATATCAAGCATCAGAAAAATTGGCACAAGCTGCCAATGTCATTGCCAAAGAGCCGGTAACTTTACAATTACGTTATCTGCAAACACTCACCGAAATTGCATCTGAGAAGAACAGCACATTGATATTCCCGATTCCTATAGATATGATAACGATGTTTATGAAAAAAGACAACAAATAAAAGAACAGAGATATGCAGGGGATGTTATCTTATTTCAGCAAGGTGACATCCCCTGCTGTAAAGTTGACCTGTTTTCCATTAGATAAAGTCAATACCAGGCTGCCATCTTCAGATACGGAGTCTGCGACGCCTTCATAAACAATATCTCCAGCTTTGGCAGAAACCCTTTTCCCAATGGTATCCATATTATCCCGCCATTCCCTGTAAATAGCATCTTTATCGGTGGATAATAACAAATATAATTTTTCAATTTCAACCAGCAGCGTCCTGATAATATCAACCCGCGAAATATATTTCCCTTTTTCATCCGATAATGTAGTGGCAATCGAAGCAATCTCAGGGTAGTCATTGATATTGAAACTTACATTTATCCCCATCCCTATGACGGCATATCCGACATTCTTATCATTTATCGTACTTTCAATCAAAATACCGCTTACTTTCTTCCCGTTGATAAGAATATCGTTGGGCCATTTTATACTGGCTTTTAAACCGGTGATTTTTTTAATAGTGTTTATCAGTGCAACCGAGGCTACCATAATTAAAGATGGCAGACGCATTATATCGGGATAAAGAATAATTGAAAGGATGGCACATCCTTTAGGTGAAACCCAGCTTCTATCAAGACGCCCCTTGCCAGCGGTTTGTTCCTCAGCAATTATTACCGTTCCCTCCGGAACTCCATTTGACGCCGCAATTCTAGCAATTTCCATTGTCGAAGTAAGTTTGGGATATACAATAACTCTTTTCCCAATAAAACGGGTGCCCAGTTTTCCTGTAATATTTTCGGCAGATAAAATATCTCTCTCAGGACGCATTCTCTTTACCTCGACAATATTTATTTATTAAACCCAGAACATTATTCTCAATCGATGCTGTAACTTTTAATAATGCTCTCTGTAGAGTTTTTAAGTTATTGCCTGCTCAGATATGGAGTGGCAACTTCAACAGAGAAGCTGGATATCCCCCAAATAGCCAATTATACCCCCCAATCGGAGAGTAAAAAATCTCTCGAATTTGAAGATTAATTTGTTGTCATTGATATCAGGATAATATTTTTATTCGCTAACGTACTTAGCCCCTGATATCGCTTATAAAATTTACCATGCTGATAATCATCAGCCTCAGCATATAATACCACAATTATAATATTATTCAATGGCTTTTCCCTTCCCTTTTGATATTGATATTTAATAAATTAAGAGGAGTTGTTTTTTTACTTCTCTGACCTGATTCCCCAACCATGAGAGGACGAGGATAAAGTTCCACCTAGCATTTTAGAGGGCAGGTATCAATTTATTTTTGTCGCAGGATAAAGGATGAAGGGTAAACGAATTTAACAGCCTGATAGCGACCGAAAGGCTGCGGGGCGTCTACTGCAGCCAAAAAGCAAATAACCTGGCAAAGGTTAAATGTACCTTATGAAGATAAAAGCCATAATTCCATAATGCCATTCTCACCGCCGCTTGCGGCGGGGAACTTAAAGAGATTAATCAGCTTTACCGGTTAGGGCGCTAATCCTTATGGTATATCCAGACGTTAAAAATATTGACATTATTTATAAAGTGTGGTTAAAATAGCCTACAATTCGCACGAATAATTTGGAGGGTGAGTCATGAAACTAATAGTCATCGGTTTTGGGCAGTGTGGCAGCCGCATCGCTGACGAGTTCGCTCGATTGAATAAAAAAGCAATCAGCAGCAGGGGAATAGAAATTATTCCAGGGATTTTTGCAGTTAATACAGATGCCGCAGACTTAAGCGGTTTATCCACTATCAATGCCGATTACCAGCACAGAATACTTATCGGTGGCCGTAAAACCGGGGGGCATGGCGTCGGTAAAATCAATGAACTCGGGGCTGAGGTTGCCAGAGAAGATGCCGACAAAATTGTGGACGCTCTCAGGATGACCAAACGGTTTTATGACACGGATGCCTTCCTTTTAGTTGCCAGCGCAGCAGGTGGGACTGGCTCGGGGGCTATCCCTATCATTGCGCAACATATTAAAGAACGCTATATGGATAAACCCTTATATGCACTGGTTGTATTACCCTTCGAACACGAGGAAGAAAATGAAGAGAGAACGGTTTATAATACGGCTGTATGTCTTAAATCGATTTATTCTGTAGCCGATGCTGTAATACTGGTGGACAACCAGAGATATGTACGCAAAGATTTCTCTCTCAAGAATAACCTGGATAAGATCAATTCTCTTATCGTCGCCCCATTCTACAACCTGTTGTGTGCAGGAGAAGAAAAGAAGGCTGTACATGTTGGGGCAAAAACTCTGGATGCGGGCGATATAATACAGACCCTGCTCGGATGGACGGTTATTGGCTATGGGGAATCGAAAATAGAACGTTTCAGTTTATTTGGAGGGTCAGGCAGCTTCAGAGACAAAAGTACCCAGACCCACAAGGCCATACAGGCTATGGACGCAGCGCTCAGCGATATATCCACTCGCTGTAATCCCAAAGATGCCTCCAGAGCCCTGTATTTAATAACAGCGCCAGCTAAAGAAATAAACATGGACATGATCAAAGAAATGGGGGATTGGATGAGGGATATGGCTCCCAATGCTATTATCCGCAACGGCGACTATCCGAGAGACGGCACCAATATGAACGTTACCGTTGTGCTGTCCGAGTTGAGCGATGTGGAAAAAGTCAGAAAATACTATACTGCCTCGACGGACCTCGTGCCTGTGATTAAACAGCGTCAGAAAGAGGTTGCCTCCAAGTTGCAGACCATCGACGACCTGGGAAAAGATATCCCTACCCTATTATAACTTATTTCCAAAACAGTTATGTGCAGCACCCCCCTTACAATAGAGGGGTGCTTTTATTTGCAGGGACTTAATATTTCGATGAAGTTTGTTCAGTATAATCAATCATAAGGCAAAGGGGATATAATGGTCATGAAAAATATCCGGGCTCTGATTGATTTTTTAGAAATCTCGCCGCAGTATGAGGTATAATAAGAAAATAAAGTTATGGAATCGCAGGTCTTTTATCGCAAATGGCGTCCCCAGAAACTAGCAGAAGTTGCCGGGCAAGAGCATGTGACCCGGACATTGCTGAATGCTCTGAGCACGGGGCATATATCCCATGCCTACCTTTTCTGCGGGCCAAGAGGAACAGGGAAAACCAGCACAGGGCGCATACTTGCCAAAGCCGTGAACTGCACGGTGAACGGCAAGGGGGAACCCTGCAATAAGTGTGATATGTGCCTGGCAATAACCGAGGGGCGAGCGATGGATGTTATCGAAATCGATGCCGCAAGCAACAGGGGCATCGATGAGATAAGAAGCCTGCGTGAGCGTGTTAATTATGCGCCAGGGAACGCCCGTTTCAAGGTTTATATAATAGATGAATTCCACATGCTTACCAAAGAGGCGTCTAATGCGCTGCTGAAAACTCTCGAAGAACCGCCTTCATGTGTTATTTTTATTCTGGCTACTACAGAAGCACATAAGGTTTTACCTACAATTATGTCAAGATGTCAACGTTTTGATTTTCACCGTCTCAGCCAGAGCGACATCACAGGCAAGTTAAAACAAATATGCGACAGTGAGGGTATCAAGATAGAGCAAGAAGCCCTGAACCTCGTGGCTAAAAATGCCACTGGCAGCCTCAGAGATGCGGAGAACCTGCTTGAAAAGCTTTCCACACATTATGGGGACAATATCAATCTCAACCAGGTAAGGGATATGTTGGGAATCACAGGTATTGAACACATTAAGGAACTGGTAGAGCATATTATCAGTGGAAATATCACCGATGGTATAAAAACCATCAACGCTATAAGTGATGAGGGATTCGACCTGAAACAGCTCAACAGGGAGATTATTACCTATCTCCGGGGGTTATTACTTATAAAAACTGGATATGATAAGGACCTCGATTTTACCCCCGAAGAAATATCTTCATTAAGCGAGTTTTCAAGCAAAGCCTCTGTAGAACAAATATTGAAGGCAATTAAAGCATTCGGCAAATTAGAGCTAAGTCTGGATAGCTATTCCACCCTGCCGCTGGAACTGGCTCTGGTGGATTGTTCATTAACATCAGCAGTAAGGTCTGTGCCAGACAGTAAAACTCAGGCAGAAGCAGCCGATATCAAACAGGTAAGAAAAGAGTCATCGGCTACAGTAACCCCAAAAATCTTCAAACCCGAGCCTTCAAGCACACATGAACCTGAAGCAAAGGTAAAACCTGAAACAACAAAATCTGACGATAGGATAGTTAAAGAAGAAATATCCTCCGGTGTAAATGCGACAGTGAATGAGTATAGTAATCAACTGGAATATCTCAGTGCCAACTGGAAGACGGTTATCGAACGAGCCCCGGATACTTTTAAACGCTCTCCTGCTCTGGCAATTTTAAGGAGCGCAGGTGTTAAACCAGTGGCTTTCGATGATAATATCGTGGTGCTCTCTTTCAAATTCCCCGTTCATAAGGATAAAATAGAAGAATCGGAAAATAATAAAATTGCCGCCAGGATAATCAGTAATTTTATTGGTCATCCATGCGAGGTGCGTTGTGTATACGAACCCGAGGGGAACCACATGGTGCGTGAATTGCAGAGACTGGGCGGACAAATAGTCGAAGTGGAGGAAAAATGGACTTAAACATGATGAAACAGGCAATGGAACTGAAATCCAACCTGGACAAAGCTCAAAAAGAACTGGAAAAAATGACCGTCGATGCTGAAGCTGGAAATGGCGCTGTTAAAGTTACTGCAAATGGCAAACAAAAAATATTATCCATTAAAATTGCACCTGATGCAGTAGAAACAGGCAAATCTGCCAATCTGGAAAAACTGGTATTCAAAGCAGTGACCGATGCCCTTGAGAAATCTAAAAAATTAGCCGAAGAAAGGCTGAAAAAATTAACCGGTGGGATGAAAATACCCGGCTTGACCGACTAAGGAAGATAGTAATTTGGACGTAAATCCATCTAACACAGCAGACTCGGTAAACAGGCTGATGCAGGAGTTCGCCAGGCTCCCTGGAATCGGACCTAAAAGCGCACAGAGGTTAACTTATTATTTATTGCGAACCCAGAAGGAACAGGTAACAGCTCTGGCAGAGGCAATTATGTCCCTGAAAAACAGCTCGCGCCTCTGCTCGGTTTGTTACAACATTGCCGATTTGGAACTGTGCCCCATTTGCCGTAATAATAACCGTGACAGAACCAGCATTTGCGTCGTTGAACAGCCGCAGGATATTCTGGCGCTTGAACATTCCGGTATTTATAAAGGGTTGTATCATGTACTTCACGGAGCCATATCTCCAACCGACGGAATAGGTATCAACGACATTAAAATAGAAGAACTGATAGAGAGGCTCAAGAACGGAGGCATATGCGAGGTAATCCTTGCCACCAATCCTACGCTAGAAGGGGAACAGACCGCTATGTATCTTAATAAGCTCATAGTGCCAATGGGAATCAAGGTGACTCGCCTTGCCAGAGGATTGCCCTTCGGCACTGAACTGGAATATGCCGACGATGTTACGCTGACCCGCGCACTCGAAGGCAGGCAGGAGTTAAAATAAAAGCGGTTCAAAAATGAAATCTATAAGCTATGCTGATAATGACCTTCATATCAAAAGCTATAAAAATTGCCTATTTAGAAAAATGAAATGTCAGAACCACGGGATTATAAAACCGAAGCCATCGTCATCAAGAAAACGAAACTGGGAGAAGCCGACCGAATTCTTACGCTTTATACCCCTCGCCTCGGAAAGATACAGGCGGTAGCCAAAGGGGTCCGTCAACCAAAAAGCAAGATGTCGGGTCATCTGGAGCTACTCACTCATAGCATGGTTTCACTGGCAAGAGGGAGGAATCTGGCAACAATTACTGGCAGCCAGACGATAAACAGCTTCCGGCCGATAAAGGACGACCTGGAGTTGACCTCGTATGCCCTGTATATGATAGAGTTGGTCAACCAGTTTACTGAGGACGGCATCGAAGATTACCCGCTGTTTAATATCCTGCTTGAGGTAATGGGGAAATTATCCGCAGGAAAGAATAATGACCTGGTTCTGCGCTACTTTGAAGTGAAGCTGCTCGATAATCTAGGCTACCGTCCACAATTAAAGCAATGCGTCTCCTGCCGAACACAATTACAGCCGATAATAAATTATTTCTGCCCGGGTGCAGGTGGAATGCTGTGCCCAACATGCAGCCGTAATAATAGCTTCAGCTATCCGCTTTCCCTCAACGGCCTGAAGGTTTTCAGAATGCTGCAGGATGAGGATTATGAGACCATCCGCCGCATTAAAATGACCGAAGCGCTGGCTTCAGAACTGGAAAGGTTGATAAGGGCATATATAAAATTTCTACTTGAAAAAGATGTTAAATCGATTGCATGGATGGAAACGGTAAAGAAACAGGCGTGATGCTCTTAATAATCGATGTTATACCTGCTTACAGACTCTTGCCGATATCGAGGCACAATGAAGAAAGGCAACATGATAAATAATTCAGGATTGATAGATGATAGAGGTAGAGAATAATTTTTACAGCAATCGGAGCACTCAAAATAAGCAATTCATGCAGCGAAGAAACCTGACAATATACTGAATCCAGAGGAAAGATATAAGAGCCAGTCTGAAAACATAGCATAGATAGGAAGCTCCGCAGTTATTTTAATTTCAGATAACATTAATCATGGGAGCTGGTATAGCTTTACTATATACTCAGGATAAAATATAATAACTGGATAAAATCAAATAATTATATTCTTATACTGAATTTCTTCATATGTAAGGGACAAAAAGAAGGTAGATATGGCATCGAGATTAGATAACCTAGCACAACAGAGGCTTGATAAACTTGAAAGGATAAGAAGCCTGGGGGTAGACCCATATCCGCGAAGTTATCAGCGCACTCATACCAACGAAGAAACTAAGGAACTGCTTAAGAAGAATGAGGAAGCCGGTAGAATCGAACCGGCGCAAGTCAGCATTGCGGGGCGCATCATGGCCATACGCAAGATGGGTAAAAGCTCGTTTATGGATATACAGGACGGCTCAGGTAAAATCCAGCTCATTTTTGCCAATACCAATCAGCTACCAGAAAATTCCCTTGAACTTTTTAAAAATCTGGATATTGGTGATTTCATCGGTGTTAAGGGTGATGTGATGCGCACCAGAACCGGGGAGCCCACCGTCCATGTAGATGATTTCACACTGCTATCCAAATCCCTGCTGCCATTACCAGAAAAATATCATGGCCTCCAGGATGTAGACGCCAGGCATCGGCAGAGATATCTGGACCTTATCAGCAACCAGGAGGTACGGGATACCTTTAAGATGCGCAGTCGCATAATTACAGCCATAAGAAACTATCTGAACAGCAAAGGGTTCCTCGAGGTAGAGACACCTATATTGCAACCCTCTGCTGGCGGAGCACTCGCCAGGCCGTTCATTACACATCATCAGTCACTGGACTGTGATTTTTATTTACGTATAGCGCTCGAGCTTCACCTTAAAAGGCTTATAATCGGCGGATTCGATAAAGTATATGAACTGGGAAGAATCTTCCGTAATGAAGGGCTTTCCATCAAGCATAACCCCGAATTCACCATGCTTGAAAGCTACCAGGCCTATGCCGATTATAAGGATGTCATGAACATGCTGGAAGATATGATATCCTCTGTTATAAAGGAAATTTCAGGAAATTATAAATTCCATTACGGAGACAACGTAATCGACTTCACTCCACCATGGCAAAGGCTGGACTTGCGAGAAACACTTATAAAATACAGCGGAATAGACTTTATGCAATTCCCCGATGTAGATTCACTCAGAAAGGAAATGCAGAAGCGGCATATGGAAGTAGACCCAGCTAAAGACCGGGGCAGGTTGATAGATGAACTCCTTTCCACATTCGTAGAACCCTACCTGATACAGCCGACAATACTGCATGATTATCCGCTGGATATGTCGCCACTTGCTAAGAAGAAGCCAGGTTATGATAATATAGTAGAGAGATTCGAAGCCTATGTTTGCGGGATGGAGCTGGCCAATGCCTTCTCTGAGCTGAATGACCCGATAGACCAGAGGCAAAGATTTATCAACCAACAGAGGAACCAGGGCAAGGATGAGGAACAGGAAGTCATTGATGAAGACTTCCTGACGGCAATGGCTTATGGAATGCCGCCTACAGGCGGGTTGGGTGTCGGAATCGACAGACTGGTAATGCTCTTGACCAACCAGCAATCCATACGAGAAGTTATCTTATTCCCGCAGCTTAAGGAAAAGGACCAGTAAAATATGTTAGACCTAAAATTTATCAGAGAGAATACTGAACTTGTTCGTAGAGCAATAGCCAACCGGCAGGATGATGCCCCTATCGATGAAATTATCAATCTGGACATATTGAAAAGGCAGAAAATGGCCAGAGTAGAAGAATTGAGATTCGAGCGTAAAGAACTATCCAGAAAACAGGGCCCTGATTCAGCAGAGAGAGGACGCGAACTGCGCGAACAGATTAAGTCCATTGAGGAAGAATTAAGGGATATCGACCACCGGCTGGAAGATTTGCTTCTGCGCGTCCCTAATATACCGCAGGATTCGGTTCCCATCGGTAAAAGCGAAGATGATAATGTAGTTATAAAAACCTGTGGCGATATGAGGGAGTTCGATTTTAAACCAGCTCCACACTGGGAGCTCGGCGAAAAGCTGGGGATTATCGACTTCGAAAGAGGAGTCAGGTTATCCGGCACCCGTTTTTATGTACTCAAAGGATGGGGGGCGCGTTTGCAAAGGTCTCTTATTAATTTCATGCTCAACCTCCATACGGAAGAGCATGGCTACCATGAAGTCTATCTGCCTTACATGGTTAAGAAAGAATGCCTCATCGGTTCTGGCAATCTTCCCAAGTTCGCCGATAACCTGTACCGCGATATAGAAGAGGACCTGTGGCTGGTTCCTACGGCTGAGGTGCCACTAACCAACCTGCACCGTGATGAAGTCCTTCCAGCAGGGGCCCTTCCCCTTCATTATGTTGCCTATACCGCCTGTTTCAGGCGTGAAAAAATGTCTGCAGGCAAGGACACCCGTGGCATAAAAAGGGGGCATCAGTTCGACAAGGTCGAGATGTATAAATTCACCGAACCGCAAAATTCCAACGAAGAGCTTGAGAAAATGGTGGATAATGCAGTCGATATCTGCCGCAAGCTGGGAATTCCCTACCGCATCAAGAAACTGTGTACCGCCGATATAAGCTTTGCTTCCACAAAGACCTATGATATTGAAATGTGGGCTCCCGGATGTGAAGAATGGCTGGAAGTAAGCTCCTGCTCCAACTGTGGGGACTTTCAAGCAAGGCGAACAAACATTCGCTACCGCCCGACTCCGGAGAGCAAACCCCAGTTTGTTCATACCCTTAACGGCTCCGGGCTGGCGCTTCCCAGAGTGGTCATAGCGGTAATGGAAAATTATCAGCAATCCGATGGTAGTATTGCTGTCCCCGAGGTATTACAGCCCTATATGGGGGTTAAAGTGATAAAATAATTGCATTTTATCATTATTATAATATTCTAAAAAGAGAGGCATAATGGAAAGTAAAACAAACATCGGCAGAAATGAATTATGCAGTTGTGGCAGCGGCAAAAAATATAAAAACTGCTGCTATAAAAAAACGCAAACAGAAGATGTAAAACTCGATAAAAAAACATTCGACCCATTTAAATTGAACAGGGAAATTGCCTATATCGGCGAATTGGGCAAAGCCAGAGAAGAGTTCTGTATCAAACAGCAGCAGCAATTAAAAGATATTAACGAACAGATTTATCGCCAACAGGTAGAAGAAGCCGGCAAAAGCGGCAAAACGATAACCTGCCATCGCGGCTGCACTATGTGCTGTTCGCAATATGTCACGGCTTCTTTGCAGGAATGTGAAGCTATAGTTCATTATCTCTATAATCACGAGCGCAAGTTTTCATCATTCATCCGCAACTATAAAAAGTGGAAAAATAAAATAGATGAGCACAACGATTTCCTGGAAAATTTTCATAAGGCTTATTCTGAGATGTGGGATGCAGGATTCACCCCTGAGAGTCGCAGGAAGGTAGAAGAACTCGGCGCAGCTTATGCTAAATTTAAAATTCCCTGTCCATTTTTAAAGGACGATGCCTGCATGATTTATGACATTCGCCCGCTGGTTTGCTCCTGTCAGGTTGCTCTTACTCCTCCCGAATATTGTGACCCTGAAAATCCCAACAGCATGAATCAGGAGCTTATTCTGATGCTGCCCGAGAATTTTCAGTTCATTCCCTTCTATCATGAAAGCTTCAGTGATATGAACTTGAACGGCATGTGTATGCCTTTTGTGGTTTATAATATCATCGAGGGTGGATATTTATATCTCATGGCACTCAACAGTAAAAAAGAATTTACAAACGACGTTACCAGGGATGAGCAGGTAAAGAAAACGCTGGACGCCCAGCTGGATTATTACGAGGAAAACGACCCTGACTTTGAATACGAAGTTCAATCATCAGATGTAGAAGATTCGGAATCGAACACCGAAAACGAACCGCAGGAGTAATATCCCCAGCCATATTTAATCAGGGAAAGGCACACCCTCTATCCTGCCTTCCCCTGATGTTTTGAGAGCTACATAATCCCCTGCATCCTTAGTTTGATACATGGTAGGGGCAGCTATCAGCTTGAGTAGCTCTACAAAGTTCTGCATCTGAGAATTTATATTTTCTTTTTCAAATTTGTTGGTGCTGGAAAGGGCAAAGATCCCGTTAACACAGCATGAATCCGCACATACCTTGACAAGGTCGTTATAAAGAAGCCCGGTATTGAAACCGACAATTAATTTCCAAATCCCCGGCCTCAGTTTATCTACCGAAGCCAGATTTTTAACCGCTTCTTGCAGGTTTTCATGGTTCAAGGTACCTTTTACCTGTATGACACATCTAACCGCCTCGGGATTTATTACCACGATATCTCCTGACAAAAACAGTGGGCCGTACTCGGCAGCGCTATAGACGATAATATCGCATTCGCGGCTGCTCTGTCCATCGCTGGCAAGAATAACACCGCGTCTGGCGGAAAAGTATTGTGATATGCTTTCGCGTACGGCTTCCATAATGATTGCCTCATAGTAATCACCGATAACCTTAGGGTCTTTCAGCAAAGAGCGGATAATATCCCTCTGTACCAGTATCTTTTTCTGCACATTCCAGTAATATTGCTGCATCTTCTTCTCCTTGACTTTATTTCCCCTGGCGCTGATGTTAGCAATTTATCAGGCATATCGGTATAATAACTGTGTTATTACCTGTATCATCCGGAGGGGTGTCCGAGTGGCCTATGGTGACGGTCTTGAAAACCGTTGTCCTCGCAAGAGGACCGTGGGTTCGAATCCCACCCCCTCCGCCACCAATTTCAGTCGATATACACCTCACTCAATTTAACCATCCCCAGCGCATTTAATTTATATCCCATTACATTTGGTTTAACCAGTATATAGTTTCTATCAAACCAGAGCGGAATGCAGGCAGCATTATTAACCAGCAACTGCTCTGCCTGCTGATAAAGCTGTAAACTCATTTCTTTATCCTCTTCCACAGCAGCCTGTTCCAGAAGCGCATCCACGTCGGGATTAGCGTATTCCCCGTAATTCCCCACGGAGTAAGAAGCAAATAATATTTCCAGGAAATCTTGTGGATGTGGATAATCTGCACTCCATCCCCAGATGAACATGTTATCTTTCTCTTCAGAGATAGAATATAGAAATTCATCCGGTTCCAGCTGTCGCACGGTTACTTCAACTCCAAGATTAACCCTCCATTCATTAATAACAGCTTCCAAATCAGAGGATATCATCCCACCATATCCGCCAGTGGTAATAGTTATTGCGGGTAGGTTTTCCACACTTCCATACGATGAACTGGCAATCAGTTCAAGAGCACGTTCGACATCATATCCGATACCTGTCAGTTGTGTATTATAACCCGGCATACCCTCGGGAATAATGCCATCAGCCTGCACCACCGTGTTGTTATAGACCAGCGAAATTATCTTCTCCTTGTCCATCGCCAGCGAAAAAGCCAGCCTGATATTAGCATCATCGAACGGTGGCGCACTACAATTAAAACAGATATAAGTCAGGCTTAATTCGGGGAAGATAGATAATTCATCATAAAATTCTCCGTCTTCATCGGTAGCCCTGTAAATATAGCTGGTTCCAACACTGCAAACATCGATTTCACCTGTTTCATACATATCGAACTCCACGCCGGACAATATCTTGTAAACAACATAATCCAGCATAGCCACATCACCATAATAATCTTCATTGCGCATAAGCACCAGTTCACTGCCCTCTTCCCAACTCAGTAATTCAAATGGCCCGGTGGCGTTGGGATTCATCCACCAGTAATCCCCTTGCGAAACATTTCCTTTATCTACAACAAAAGCAACCGGATAGCTCAATTTCTCAAGGAAATAGGTCACCGGTCTTTCAAGCGTTACCTGCAATGTATAATCATCAGCTACCTTCACTCCACTGATATTATCGGTTTCTCCTGCCAGTACTTCATCCGCACCAAGTATGTCACCTAGATATAGAGATGCCGTTTGCGACCCGGTTGATGGGCTACAGGCACGCTCCCAGGAATACTTAAAATCCTGAGCTTCAACCCGACTCCCATCTTGAAAATATACATCCTCTCTCAGATAGAAAGTATATACACAGTTATCATCGCTGACTTCCCACCTTGCCGCTATATCCGCCACCGGCTCAAGATCATCATTGAGTGTGACCAGCCCGCTGAAGATTTGAAGTACATAATTTATCGAAACAGAGTCCCCTGCCAGCGCAGGGTCCAGAGTATAGGGGTCGTCACCATAAAGATTCAATACATCACCTTTGATTGTCAACGATTGTTCCCAATCGCAATCGCAGCCAGATGGCAGACATGCAAATAACAGGCAGCATACCAGTAATAATGGCGCAAATAAGCAAACTTTTTTCTTCATACTCCCCTTGCGAGAGGTTCTATCCCCCAAATGGCAATTAAGATAGATAGACATTTCTGATATAATCCTGCCAGATATCGTTTAACCCACCTGAATCGAACCCATAAACCGTTAATAACGCATTATCATATGTGCTGCCGCTCTTAAATACATTTAATAATTCATGCATCTTTTGCTGCCCATATTCCTCAATTAAAAACGCGACGATACTATAGCTCTCCGCATAAGAGAGGTAGCTTTTATCAGAATATGCTGAGAAGGGACTGCACAGACTCTGCACCGATATCAGAGTATCGTCGTCAGCCGCTTGTTCCAGATAGCTCTCATATGAGTGTTCCATTTCTCCTTCGGCATACATCGATATTCCTTCATCCAGCCATACCGGAATATTATTATAGGGATTGGATGTCATCTGATAAGTTACCAGATGAGCCAGTTCGTGTGCCAGAGCTCTCTTACCCCATTCGAGGTTGGATCTGGAAATGCCAATGGCGATAGCACTATAAGCAGGATAAGCCACCCCGCCGGTCCACTCTTTGGGATAAACCATGGCATTTCGTAAGGCGAAAGAACTGGAATATATGTATATCCTTATCGGGTCTTCAAGACAGGCCCCAGTATCTTCCCCCAACCGGATCAGGGCATTCTGACAAGTTCGCATTAATTCTTCAGCAAAGCTTGCATCACCATAATACCAGTACAGAGTGATGTTACTCCGGTTTATACTGTTCCATACATAATTGGTATCATCGAAACTGAAGTCTTTAATTTGCGTTTCACTGTAATTACCACCCTCATCCACCACCGACCACCAGTAGTGAATTATGGTTCCCGAAGGCAACGTGCCAGTGGTTCTCATATCCCAGGTCCATGATATATTTATCGTATCAGAAGATGATAGCGGCACATCGACAATAACTTCATGAATAATACTGGAAAAACTTTCATATTCTACGATGTAGTGAAGCCTTGCATCCCGGATATCGTCATCGGACGTGATGGTAAGGTTGAATTCTATAGAATTCGGGAACGATGTCGTTACAGAATCATTTAACAAAACTCCCTGGGTCGACTGGCTTTGCGCCTGCACCGGAGTCAAAGGTATAACCATCAGGGATAGCGTGATTATGACAAGTATTATTTTTTTAATCATCTTCTTTGCCGAGCCCTGCTCTTAAATAGGCATTGATAAAGCCGTCCAGGTCACCCTCTAACACCGATTCAGCGTCGCCAACCTGATAATCAGTGCGATGGTCTTTTACCATTTTATAAGGATGCAGAACATAGCTTCTTATCTGGTTGCTCCAGCCAGCCACTATGCGCCTCCCTTTGAGCTTTGCCCTTTCCTCTTCCCTCTTTGCCAGTTCTTGATTCAACAACCTTGAAAGCAGGATTTTCATGGCGGTTTCTTTATTCTGGTGCTGGGAGCGCTCACTCTGGCAACTTACCACCGTGCCGGTCGGTATATGCGTTATGCGAACCGCACTGCTGGTTTTCTGCATATTCTGTCCCCCGGGGCCACTGGACCTGAAGGTTTCCACTTTTAAATCATCAGAAGAAATGCTGATATCGACATTCTCTCCAGCTTCCGGCATTACTTCGACCAGCGCAAACGATGTATGCCGTGCATGGTCAGCATCGAAGGGAGAAAGACGTACCAGCCTATGCACCCCATGCTCAGATTTCAGATAACCAAAAGCATACTCATGAGAAATCTCCAGAACAACACTTTTGACTCCCGCTTCTTCACCTGGTGAAATATCCAGTACTTCGGCTTTATACTTTTTCCGTTCCGCCCAGCGCAGATACATCCGCAGTAGCATCTCCGCCCAATCCTGCGATTCAACACCTCCGGCACCGGCATGGATGGTGAGTATAGCTTTACGAGTGTCATACTCCCCGCTAAAAGCCAACGCAAATTCCAATTCATCAAGACGCGACTCGATGGCATTCGCTTCCTGCTGAATTTCCTTATCCAGCAATGCCTCTTCTTCTTCGGATGAAAGGGATATCAACTCTGTTATGTCAATCACCTTTTTCTCCAGTTCCCGCCATTCCTCCACAGTTTTTCTGGTTTCAGCTAAAAGCCGCATTATCTCCTGAGCCTTATCCGAATCCTGCCAGAAATCAGGACTCATAGATTGGGCTTCTAGTTCAGCTACTTGCTTTTCTTTAGCAGGTATGTCAAAGACGCACCATAGCGGATGAAATTCTCTGCATATATTCCTCTAATTTATTCGATAATTCGCTCATTATTCTCCTGTCTTATTAATTTGATATATTATAAGTTTAATTTATTCCATGGCTTTATTACAAATTATCATTGGCTGCCATGTGAGCCAGCCGTGTCGGTTGGGGCAGACGATACCCCCTGCAGCACTCCAGAACCCAGTAAATCGCATTTTCAAGACTTATTTTATGCCCTACCGAAATAAACAGCGGCTTCACCCGGTTTTTGGTTCTCAGGGCTACCCCGATAGTCTCTTCTGCATCTATCAAGCTGGCAAAGCTCCCGGGTACATCGGAAGGCATTTCATAATAACCACAAAGTCTGGACTTGGCACAGCCGATAGTCGGCTTATCAATCAAAATGCCCAGATGAGAAGCTATCCCTATTCTTCTCGGATGAGCAATCCCCTGCCCATCAACCATTATTATATCGGGAACCATTACAAGTTTTTGCCATGCTTCCAGTACCAGTGGTATTTCGCGAAAAGACAGCAGCCCCGGGATATATGGAAATTCGATTTCCCCACAGGCTTTCTCAACCTCTATTACCTGCAGCTCAGGGTATTTCAAAACCACAATAGCAGCCTGCGCCTCCTTACTATGTTTACCAACAGAAACATCAACGCCAGCTATATATTCGAGAGCGGCTATTTCTCCTGATTTTATCACCGCCGCAGCCATTTGTTTCTGTAATTCTATAGCTTCTTGAGGTCCAGATATATCTCCCCATTCGCCCCAGTTATCCATACCGTCCATTATATATATTGCAGCACATGCTGACAAACTTCTCATCTCTT